>NZ_NSGT01000003.1:0-26212 GCF_009192905.1 Xanthomonas sp. LMG 12459 | reverse complement strand
CCTTCTCCCCCCGGGAGAAGGTGCCCCGAAGGGGCGGATGAGGGTAAGGGGCGAAGCCTCGACCTGTTGCGACCGGCAGGCATTGCGGGCGGTCGTACCCTCACCCCAACCCCTCTCCCGATGGGAGAGGGGCTAACGCTCTCCTGCTCCCGCCGGGAGAAGGTGCCCCGAAGGAGCGGATGAGGGTGCGGGCGAAGCCTCGACCTGTTGCGACCGGCAGGCGTTGCGGGCGGCCGTACCCTCACCCCAACCCCTCTCCCGATGGGAGAGGGGCCATCGCTCTCCCTTCTCCCATCGGGAGAAGGTGCCCCGAAGGGGCGGATGAGGGTACGGGCGAAGCCTCGACCTGTTGCGACCGGCAGGCGTTGCGGGCGGTCGTACCCTCACCCCAACCCCTCTCCCGGTGGGAGAGGGGCCAGCGCTCTCCCTTCTCCCACCGGGAGAAGGTGCCCCGAAGGGGCGGATGAGGGTACGGGCGAAGCCTTGAACTGTTGTGACCGGCAGGCGTTGCGGGCGGCCGTACCCTCACCCCAACCCCTCTCCCGGTGGGAGAGGGGCCATCGCTCTCCCTTCTCCCATCGGGAGAAGGTGCCCCGAAGGGGCGGATGAGGGTACGGGCGAAGCCTCGTGCGCCCGACCTTCGCGAGTCGCTGCGCGCCGTACCCTCACCCCAACCCCTCTCCCGGGGGGGAGAGGGGCGATCTGCGTGCCGCTCAGCGGTCGTCGACCAGGCTGCCGCCGGGCAGGAACACCCAGGTGCGGGTCACCTGCAGGATGTCGACGTTGTCGTCGGTGCGCGGCAGTGGCGGGAACGGCTGCGCCAGTTGCACGATCCGCAGTGCGGCGGCGTCGAGCATCGGCACGCCGCTGGAGCGCAGGATGCGGCTGCTCTCCAGGCTGCCGTCGCGGCGCACGCCGACGCTGATCACCACCTGGCCGCCGAGCCGGCGCCGCCGCGCTTCGTCGGGATAGTTGAGGTTGCCGACGCGCTCGGCGCGGTCGACCCAGGCGCGCAGATAGTTGGCGTACGCGTATTCGCGGGTGCTGGCGGAGACGAACTTGCGGTTGGGGCGCTTGGCGTACTGCTCCGAGCGCAGGTGCACTTCGGCGGCCAGTCGCGCCATCTCGGCATCGCGCTGTTCGCGCTGCGCGTCCACCGGCCGTTGCGGGTCGTCGGTACGCGGCTGGGTCTGCGCCACCGGCAGCGGCTGCTCGCCGCGCGCGCTGCTGACCACGCGCGGGGTCGGTTCCGGTGCGGCGGCCGCGGTCTGCGCACGCAACGCCTGCGGCGCCAGCCCGTCCTGGCGCTGTGGCACCACGCCCGGCTGGCTGTCGCGCGGACGTTGCGGCGTGTCGTGGTCGCCGCCGCCCTGCTGGTTGGCCTGGGCCAGGAAGTCGGCCTGTTTCGGCGTCAGCGGCGTGCTGGTCTGGCTGAAGATCACGTCCAGCGTCGGCACCAGCGGCGCATCGTCGTTGATCGCGAAGCCCACGCCCAGGATCAGCAGCCCGTGCACGATCAGCGACAGCACCAGGGTGGCGCTGAGCCGTTCGCGCTCGCCGATGCGCGGCGCGGGCGTCGCGGCGGCCGTGCTCATCGCGCCGGATAGGCCTCGATGGCGTCGAACAGAAGCCCGGCGATGTTGAGCCCGAACTGCGCGTCCAGCTCGCGCACGCAGGTGGGGCTGGTGACGTTGACCTCGGTGAGGTAGTCGCCGATCACGTCCAGGCCGACGAAGCGCATGCCGCGCCGCTTCATCTCCGGGCCGACCTGGGCGGCGATCCAGCGGTCGCGCTCGCTCAGCGGGCGGCCTTCGCCGCGGCCGCCGGCGGCCAGGTTGCCGCGGAACTCGTCGCCCTGCGGAATCCGCGCCAGGCAGTAGTCCACCGCCACGCCGTCGACCAGCAGGATGCGCTTGTCGCCGGCGCTGATGTCCGGGATGAAGCGCTGCGCCAGAGCCAGCTTGCGGCCGCCGTCGGTCAGCGTCTCCAGGATCACGTTGAGGTTGGGGTCGCCGGTGCCGCTGCGGAAGATCGACCGCCCGCCCATGCCGTCCAGCGGCTTCAGCACCGCCTGGCCATGCTCCAGCACGAAGGCCTTGAGCGTGGCGGCGTCGCGGCTGACCAGCGTCGGCGGACAGCACTGCGGGAACAGCAGGGCGGCCAGCTTCTCGTTGAAGTCGCGCAGGCCCTGCGGGTCGTTGACCACCTGCGCGCCGGCGCGCTGGGCCACGCTGAGCACGTGGGTGTCGTACAGGAACTCCGCATCGAACGGCGGATCCTTGCGCATCAGCACGACTTGGCCGGGACCGAAGGTCAGTTCGGCGAACGCGTCCAGCTCGAACCAGCCGGCCTTGTCGTCGCGCACCCGCAGCGGCGCGGCCTGGGCGGTTGCGCAGCCATCGCGCAGGGTCAACCCGCTGGGGCGCACGTAGTGCAGCCGGTGCCCGCGGCGCTGCGCTTCCAGCAGCATCGCGAAGGTCGTGTCTTTGGCGATCTTGATGCTGGCGATGGGGTCCATCACCACGATGACATCGAACGGCATGGGGGCACCTGAGAGACTGAGCGGAAGATGGTAGCGGGTCGGCGGGGGCGCCGCGCATCGGGTGTCGGGCGCGGCTGCGCGGTGTCGCACGTTATCCGCCAAACTGTGACATAGTTTGTGCTGTTACGTGGTTCAACGCAGACCGGCAGCGGCGGCCTTGACAGTCGCAGCGGGTCTTGGGATACATGGCGTTTCGCAGCGAAGCCGGATCCGATGAAGCGTCGCGCGCTTGGGGGCAAGTGATGAGTGAAAACACGACTGCGGGTGGGGAACTCGCAGGCTTGCGGGTCATGGTGATCGACGATTCGAAAACGATCCGTCGTACTGCCGAAACGTTGCTGAAGCGCGAAGGGTGCGAAGTGGTGACGGCGACCGACGGCTTCGAGGCGCTGGCCAAGATCGCCGACCAGCAGCCGCAGATCATCTTCGTGGACATCATGATGCCGCGGCTGGACGGCTATCAGACCTGCGCGCTGATCAAGGGCAACCAGCTGTTCAAGGCCACGCCGGTGATCATGCTGTCCTCCAAGGACGGCCTGTTCGACAAGGCGCGCGGGCGCATCGTCGGGTCCGAGCAGTACCTCACCAAACCCTTTACACGCGAAGAGCTGCTGGGCGCGATCCGTACATACGTCAACGCCTGACCAGGGGGAAAGGCAGCATGGCCCGTATCTTGTTGATCGAGGACTCACCGACCGACCGGGCGGTGTTCACGCAATGGCTTGAAAAAGCCGGGCACCAGGTCCTGTCCACCGACAACGCGGAGGACGGGATCAAGCTGGTACGCGAGCAGGCGCCGAACCTGGTGCTGATGGACGTGGTGCTGCCGGGGATGAGCGGCTTCCAGGCCACCCGCGCGCTGTCGCGCGACGAGGCCACCCGGCACATCCCGGTGCTGATCATCAGCACCAAGAGCATGGAGACCGACAAGGTCTGGGGCATGCGCCAGGGCGCCACCGACTACATCGTCAAGCCGCCGCGGGAAGACGAGCTGATCGCCCGCATCAAGCAACTGGTGGGCTGACATGCGCTCGCCCTTCGACATCCTCGAGGCCTACGAGCGGCGCAGCCTGGCGCACGCCGTGCAGATGCCCGAACGCGCCTTCGACGACGACGTCTGGCGCGGGGTCGGCTACCGCGTCGGCAAGCGTCACCTGGTCTCGGATTTCCGCGAAGTGGTGGAGATCGTGCGCATGCCGCCGGTCACCCCGGTGCCGGGCGCGCAGCCGTGGCTGCTGGGCGTGGGCAACCTGCGCGGCAACCTGTTCCCGGTGGTCGACCTGAAGCAGTTCCTGGAAGGCGAGCGCACCGCGCTGCAGGAAGGTCAGCGTGTGCTGATCATGCGCCAGAGCGGCGGCGACGTGGCCCTGACCATCGACGAGCTGTTCGGCCAGCGCAGTTTCACCGAGACGCAGGCGGTGGAGCCGGGCGATCTGGCCCAGGGCCGCTACGCGCACTTCATCGACCGCGCCTTCCGCGGCGACGCCCAGGACTGGGGCGTGTTCTCGCTGTCGCTGCTGTCGCGCACTCCCGAATTCCGGCAAGCCGCCGCCTGAGCGCGCGCGCTGCCTCCGCATCGAAGACCGAGGTCGCATCATGAGTACTGCTCCGGACGCCCGCAAGGCCAGCAAGCTCGGCAGCGTGGGCACGAGTTTCTGGCTGGGCCTGCTGGCGTTATCGCTGGTCGTGTTCGGCGCCAACACCGGCGTGGCCACCTGGCAGGGCAACCGCCTGGCCGGCGCCAGCACCGGCGCGGCCGACCTGCAGGTGCTGTCGCAACAGCTGGCCAACCAGGCCCGCGACGCAGTGTCCGGCAACGCCGAGACCTTCAAGCAGTTCAAGCAGACCAAGGCGAAGGTGGAGAGCACCGTCGCCGAGCTCAACGCACGCTACGCCAACGAAGCCGGCGTGTCCGCGCCGCTGCAGACCCTCAACGGCACCTGGGCGCCGCTGGCCAAGAACGCGCAGCAGGTGGTGGACAGCGAACCGGCGGTGCTGGCGCTGGCCGGCAACGCCGACCGCTTCGTCGGCGGCGTGCCGCAGCTGCAGGCGCAGTTGAACGAGGTGGTGCGCGCGATGACGGTCGGCGGCGCGCCCGCCGCGCAGATCTACAACACCCTGCAGCAGGTGGTGGTGGCCGGGACCATGGCCCGCCGCGTCACCGAAATGCGCGCCGGCGGCCGCGGTGCGGCCAGCGCCGGCGACGCGCTGGCGCGCGACGCGGTGGTGTTCGGGCAGATGCTCGAGGGCCTGCGCAACGGCAACGAGGAACTGGGCATCGCCCCGGTGCGCAACGCCGCCGCATTGGCCGCGCTGGAGCAGTCGCAGGCGCAGTGGGCGGAAATGAAGAAGGACCTGGACGCGCTGCAGGCCAGCTCGCGCAGCCTGTTCGCCGCGCAGTCCGCCGCCGCGGCGCTGACCGCCGGCTCGGGCAAGATGCTGGAGGACAGCAAGAAGCTGTTCGACGCGTTCTCCGCGTTCGGCTCGACCCGCGACACCCGCCTGTTCCCGAATTTCTGGCTGGGCGTGATCTCCGGCCTGCTGGCGCTGCTGTCGATCGTCGGCTTCGTCTGGACCACGGTGCGCAGCCGCAGCCGCGAGCAGGAAATCCGCCTGCAGACGCAGGTGGAATACAACAGCCGCAACCAGCAGGCGATCATGCGCCTGCTCGACGAAATCAGCTCGCTCGGCGAAGGCGACCTGACCGTCAAGGCCTCGGTCACCGAGGACATGACCGGCGCCATCGCCGACGCGATCAACTACGCCGTCGACGAGCTGCGCCACCTGGTGACCACCATCAACGACACCTCGGCCAAGGTCGCCGTGTCCACCGAGGAAACCCAGGCCACCGCGCGCCAGCTGGCCGAGGCGGCGGGGCACCAGGCCGAGCAGATCGGCTCGGCCTCGGTGCGCATCAACGAAATCGCCGCCAGCATCGAGCAGGTGTCGCGCAACTCCACCGAATCGGCGGAAGTGGCGCAGCGCTCGGTGGTGATCGCGGCCGAAGGCGCCGGCGTGGTCCGCGAGACCATCCAGGGCATGGACCAGATCCGCGACCAGATCCAGGAGACCTCCAAGCGCATCAAGCGCCTGGGCGAGTCGACCCAGGAGATCGGCTCGATCGTGGAACTGATCAACGACATTTCCGAGCAGACCAACATCCTGGCGCTCAACGCCGCGGTGCAGGCCGCCTCGGCCGGCGAGGCCGGCCGCGGTTTCGCGCTCGTCGCCGACGAAGTGCAGCGCCTGGCCGAACGCACCTCCGGCGCTACCCGCCGCATCGAAGGCCTGGTGCAGACCATTCAGGCCGATACCAACGAAGCGGTCAGCTCGATGGAGCAGACCACCTCCGAAGTGGTGTCCGGCGCGCGCCTGGCCGAGGACGCCGGCACCGCGCTGACCGAGATCGAACGCGTGTCCAACGCGCTCAACACCCTCATCAAGAACATCTCCATCGCCGCGCACCAGCAGTCGGCGGCGGCGATCGACATCACCCAGACGATGGACGTGATCCGGCAGATCACCGGACAGACCTCGCAAGGCGCGGGACAGACCGCCGAATCGATCGGCCGCCTGGCGCAACTGGCGGCGGACCTGCGGCGCTCGGTCGCCGACTTCAAGCTGCCGGCGTAAGCGGGCCGGAACCGGGTGGAAGGAAGCGCACATGACGTACCGTGAACAACTCCCGCATCCCGTCGCCGCGCTCGCGCGGCACGGCGCGTGCCCGGCCGCGGAGACGCGGCGATGAGCGCGCTGCGCGATGCGATGAGCCATGCCGCGCTGGGCTGGGTCAAGCCGGAACTGGACGAGACCCTGCGCCAGGTCCGCGGCGAGATCGAGGCCTTCGTCGAGGAACCGGCCGACACTGGCCGCATGCGTTTTTGCGCCGGCTACCTGCACCAGGTGCAGGGCACCTTGCGCATGGTCGAGCTGTACGCGCCGGCGATGGTCGCCGAGGAACTGGAACTGCTGGCGATCGCGGTGCAGAACGGCCAGGCGGTCGACCGCGACGAGGCCTGCGCCACGCTGATGCGCGGCACCGTGCTGCTGCCGGACTACCTGGAACGCCTGCAGGACGGCCATCGCGACATTCCGATCGTGTTGCTGCCCTTGCTCAACGAGATCCGCGCCGCGCGCGGCGAAGCCGGCCTCAGCGAGGGCGCGCTGTTCGCGCTGGCGCCTGACGCGGTCACCGCCACCGAGGCCGAACTGGACCATGCGCGCGGCAGCCTCGCCGGGCGCAACCGCGAACTGCTCGACACCGTCGGCACCGCGATCAAGGAAGAACTGCTGCGGGTCAAGGACGCGCTGGACCTGCATCTGCGCACCGGCGGCGACGTCGCCGCGCTGCAGACCCAGGTCGACGAGCTGGGCAGCGTCGCCGATACCCTGGGCGTGATGGGCCTGGGCGTGGCGCGCAGCGTGGTGGTGCAGCAGCGCGACGCGCTGCGCAGCATCGTCGATGGCGCCCGTGCGGCCGACGAAGGCCTGCTGCTGGATATCGCCGGTGCGCTGCTGTACGTGGACGCCTCGCTCGACGACCAGGTCGCCTATCTCGGCGCCGGCGGCGACGTGCACGACGACGCCAGTGCCGCCGAGGCGCGGCGCACGGTGGAAGTGCTGGCGCACGAGGCCATCGCCAATTTCGGCAGCGCCCGCGAGCACTTCGTCGCCTTCATCGAGACCAACTGGGACCATGCGCGCCTGGACGAGGTGCCGCGCCTGCTCGCTGAGGTCGCCGGTGCCCTGCGCATGCTGGAACTGCCGCAGCCGGCCGATTACCTGGAAGGCGTGCGCCGCTACGTCGGCACCGAGCTGATCGGCAAGCGCCGCGTGCCCAGCGGCCGCCAGCTCGACACCCTGGCCGACGCGATGGCCAGCCTCGAGTACTACCTGGAAGCGCTGCGCGAGCGCCGCCCCGGGCGCGAGGAGATCCTCGACATCACCCGCAGCAGCCTGGAAGCGCTGCGCTACTGGCCGCTGCCCGACACCGCACCGGCCGCGCCGGGCGTGTTGCCGAGCGGAAGCGAGGCGGCCGAATCGGTTGCGCCGCTGTCGCCGGTGGCCGCTGATCGCATCGACGCGTCGGCGCCCCCGTCCATCGCCGCGCCGGCCGTGCCGGCCTGGGATCTGGCGCCGGCCGAGGACACGCTCGAGACGACGCCGCGCACGCAGGACGCTGCGCCATCCGCACCGCAGGCGCCGCAGTGGAGCCTGGCGACGGATGACGCCGACACCGCGGCCGAACACGCCTCCGCGCCCGCCGACGACGGCGCTGCGCGCGACGAGCACCAGCCCACAGCAACGTCGCAGGCGCTCAGTTTCGATCCGGTCGCGGCCGAACAGGACAGCTGGACCGGTACTGCCGAGCCGCTGCACATCAGCCTCGATTCCCTGGTGCTGGAGCAGGACGCACTGCGGCCGCAGACGCCGTCCACGCTCGCCCAGGAAGATGCTGCCGCAGCCGCTCCCGCGGCGTCCGCCTCCGATGTCGCCGATTTCGATCCGGTGGCCGCCGAGTATCCGGAGCAGGCGCAGGCCGATGTGCCGGCTGCGTTCGCTGGCCTGGACGAACACGACGATCCCAACCTGATCATCGTCGACAGGCCGACTGCTGCAGAAGACGCCGACGCCTCCACGCCGCCGCTGGTCATCGAACTGGAAGACGCGCCGGCGTTCGCCGACGCGCCTGGCGGGTCCGCCGACGAGGTGCACACGCTCGACTGGCACGCCGCCCCAGCCGCGCAGGACGAGCAGGCCGCGTTCGCGCTGCCGGATGCGGATGCGCTGGCTGACGCGGGCGCCCATATCGCCCACGGCGAGCGCCTCGACGCGGCAGGGGAGGCCGAGCCAGCAGACGCCGGTGCCGACGCCGAAGACGCCGCGCACGCGATCCCGACGGAGGCCGCGGAGGCCACCGACGCGGCACGCCAGACCGAGTCGCACGCGCCCATGGATGGCCCGGCGCAGACCGATGCCGGCCTTGCCGCCATCGACGAGGCTGCGCACACCGATGTCGTGGCCGATGCGCCATCGGCGCCGGAGCATGCCGCGCGGGAATCCGAGGAGCATGCGACGCCCGAGCCGGTACAAGCACACGCTGTACCGGTTTCGGACGCCGAAGCCGCGTTCCTGGCCGACCTGGAGGCTGCCGCCGCGCAGTTCGACGTGACCGCGGCCGCCCACAGCGGCGAGCCTGCGGCCGCAGCACCCGCCAGCACGGAGGCGAGTGCCGCGCCTGCCGCCGCTCCGCCTGCCGCCGAGACCGGCTTCATCGACGGCGATGGCGAGATCGACGAAGAGATCCGCGCGGTGTTCCTCGAGGAATTCGACGAGGAACTGGTCAATCTCGGTGCGCTGCTGCCGGCCTGGCGCGCCGCGCCTGCCCACACCGAAAGCCTGCGGCCGATCCGCCGCGTGTTCCACACCCTGAAGGGCAGCGGCCGCCTGGTCGGCGCGCGCGTGCTCGGCGAGTTCAGCTGGAAGATCGAGAGCATGCTCAACCGCGTGCTCGACGGCTCGCGCCCGGCCAGCCCGGCGGTGGTGGCGATGGTCGAGCAGGCCTACGCGGTGCTGCCGCAGCTCAATGCCGCGCTGCGCGGCAACGGCACGGTGCAGGCCGATCTGGACGCGATCCAGGCGGTGGCCGAGCGTATCGCCGCTGGCGAGGAGGCGTTCTATTTCGCCACCCCGCAGGCGAGCGCCGCGCCGCGCGCGGGGACGCCGGCCTCGGTGGACAGCGTGCTGCGCGAGATCCTCGAAGCCGAGGTCGCCACCCATCTGGAGACCGTGCACGCCTGGCTGCAGCACGCGCCGCAGCCGGCGACCGAAGCGCTGCTGCGCGCGGTGCACACCATGAGCGGCGCGTTCGCGATGACCGACGTGCCGGAGATCACCGCGGTCACCGGGCCGGCCGAGAGCTACGTCAAGCGCGCCTTGGCGTCTGGTAGCGTTCCGAGCGCCGACGGCGTGCGTGCGCTCGAGGACGCGGCGCGCGCCATCGCCGCCACCATCGCGGAACTGCAGGCACCGTCGCCGGTGATTCCGCCGTTCACCGACCTGGCGCAGCGCCTGCGCGCGCTGGTGGAGACCCTGCCGGAAGTGCAGTGGCCGCCGATCGCGCATGACGAGGACGACGAAGACCTGTCCGCGTCGGCACCGGCCGAGGCCGGCCTGGATGAGCAGGCCGTGCAGGCGGTGGAACTCACCGCGGCCGACGATCTGTCGGCGTTCCTGGGCGATGCCGCGCATCTGCACGAAGCGCTGCCGGCGGATGACATTGCCGGGCAGTCCGACGCGGTCGACGCCGACCAGCATCGCATCGATGTTCACGCCGACGCCGCGTCCGCGCCGGCAGACAGCGACGCCACCACCGACACGGATGCGGCCTCGCTGGCGTCGGCGAGCGAGGACGAGCCGCTTGCTGTTGAGCCGGCGGCTGCACAGGACCATGCGCAGGGCCATGAGGCAGCGCCGGGCGACGAGGCGGCGGCATCGCATGACGAACGCGACGCCGACGAACAGGCGGCCCTGGCGCAGGACGGCCAGCTCGACGAGCTGACAGTCGAGGCGCCGCTGAGCGCCGAGCAGGTGTCGGACCCGGCTCCGGAAGCGTTGGATCCGGCGGCGGCGCAGGATGCGGCGGTCGATGCGGTCATCGCCGATGCTGCGACCGATACCCCGATGGACGCGCAGGAACTGCAGGCGCCGGAGCATGCTGGCGAGTCGCACGGCTCCGAGGCTCACGCAATCGAAGCGCAGGACGGGGAAGCCCGAGATGCGTCCGTGCATGCGCCGGAGTCGCAGGTGTCGGATCATTCGGCGGCCGACCGCGACGCCGACGCCGACGCGACCGAAGCGCAGGCAACGGATCATTCGGCAGCGGACCACGCTGTCGAAGACCATGCGACCGACGCGCAGGCGAACGACAGCCAGGACGCGTCCGCACACGGGCAGGATTTGCAGGCATCGGAGCACGATGCGACGCACGGCGACGCCGATGCGCCCATTGACGACACCGCTGAAGCGCACGAGCAGCAGCTCAACGAGGACGCCCCTGCGATCGGCCTGCGCCAGCACCCGTTGGCGCCGTCGAGCGGCTGGCGCCACGACGGCGTGGCCTCGGCCAACGACGATACCGAGGCCGCCGCCGAGCACGGCGACGTGACCCTGGACGCCGCTTCGCCTCCGCACGCGGGGACGGGCGAGGGCGGTGCGAACCCACCCGCCGCCGACACGGACGGCGAGCACGCCGACACCGACGCAGAACACGTCGAGCCGACCAGCGGTGCAGGCGAGAGCGAGCTGCAGGATGTCGCCGCCGAAGCGGACGATGCCGCGCACGCGTCGTCGTCCGATGCCGACGAGACGACGGACGCGCATCATGCGGGGCTCGACGCAGCGCCCGACGCGCAGGGCGACGCCGTTCAGGACGACACGACCGCGGCGACCGAGACGGACGCGACGGCATCGGCCGACGCAGCGCACGAAGAAACCGTTCAACACGCGTCGGCGGCAGCCGTGCCCGCACAGCCCGACGTCGACGCCGCGCATGCCGCGGCCGATCCCGCGCGGACCGATCTGTCGGCCGTCGATCTGGGGCCGCTGGACTTCGCCGACCTCGATCGCGAGCTGGTCGATATCTTCGTCGACGAAGGCAAGGACCTGCTCGACCACTGCGATCGCCTGATCGCCGAGCTGCGTGCCGCGCCGCAGGACCGCGACGTGCTCGGCGGCCTGCAGCGCGACCTGCATACGCTGAAGGGCGGCGCGCGCATGGCCGGCATCAACGCCATCGGCGACCTCGGCCATGGCATCGAGTCCTTGCTGGAGGCGGTCGCCGCCCATCGCACCGAGCTCGACCGCCAGGACGTGCAGTTGCTGGAGCGCGGCTTCGATCGCCTGCACCAGTTGTTGACCCTGACCGGCAACCACCGCGCGGTGGCAATGCCGCAGGACCTGATCGGCGCGTTCGACGCGCGCACGCACGGGCAAAGGCTCGCCGCCGCCAGCGATGCCGAGACTACCGTCGCGGCGCCGCTCGCGGCGGCCGACGACGCGCTGGCTGCCGCGGCACTGGCCGCCGTGGCGGCGCCGTTGTCGGCACCGCTGCCGGTGGAGGGCACGCCCGACGAAGAGGCGACGATCGCGCGGCCCATGCAGGAACAGGTACGCGTGCGTGCCGACCTGCTCGATCGCCTGGTCAACCACGCCGGCGAAGTGGCGATCTACCGCTCGCGTCTGGAGCAGCAGTTGGGCGCGTTCCGCGGCGCGATGGCCGAACTGGACCGCACCAACGCGCGTCTGCGCGACCAGCTGCGGCGCCTGGATCTGGAAACCGAGGCGCAGATCGTCGCCCGCTACCAGCGCGAACAGGACCAGACCGAGCAGAGCTTCGATCCGCTGGAACTGGACCGCTTCTCCACGCTGCAACAGCTCAGCCGCGCGCTCAACGAGTCCGCGGCCGACCTGGGCGGCCTGCAGGGTGTGCTCGACGACCTGGCGCGGCAGTACGACGGTCTGCTGCAGCAGCAGTCGCGCGTCAGTTCGGAATTGCAGGACGGGCTGATGCGTGCGCGCATGGTGCCGTTCGACGGCCTGGTGCCGCGGCTGCGGCGCGTGGTGCGCCAGGCCGCCAGCGAAACCGGCAAGCAGGTGCACCTGAGCCTGGAAGGCACCCACGGCGAACTCGACCGCAATGTGCTCGACCGCATGGTCGCGCCGCTGGAACACATGCTGCGCAACTCGGTCGCGCACGGCCTGGAGGCGCCGGAACAGCGGCGTGCCGCGGGCAAGGCGGAGGAGGGCAACATCGCCATCCGCCTGCGCCGCGAGGGATCGGAAATCGTGCTGGAAGTGGCCGACGACGGCGCCGGACTCGACCGCGAGGCGATCCGCCGCCGCGCCGAGCAGCGCGGGCTGATCGCCGCCGACGCGGTGCTGTCCGACGACGAACTCGATGCCCTGATCTTCGCGCCCGGGTTCAGCACCTACGACCAGGTCAGCCAGTTGGCCGGCCGCGGCGTCGGCATGGACGTGGTGCGCAACGAAGTGCGCCAGCTCGGCGGCTCGGTGGACATCCACTCGGTGCGCGGCCAGGGCGTCACCTTCACCCTGCGCCTGCCGCAGACCCTGGCGGTCACGCAGGCGGTGTTCGTGCAGATCGGCGAGACCACCTTCGCGGTGCCGGTGGCGTCGGTCAGCGGCATCGGCCGCATCGGCCGCGAGCGCTTCGAGGCCGGCACCGGCGGCTACCGCTACAGCGGCGAGGAATATGCGCTGCACGACCTCGGCTCGCTGGTGGGGCAGGCGCCGGCACGCGCCGAAGGCCAGGCGCAGGTGCCGTTGCTGCTGGTGCGCGCGGGCGACCTGCGCGCGGCGGTGGCGATCGACCAGGTGCTCGGCAACCGCGAAATCGTGGTCAAGCCGGTCGGCCTGCAGATCGCCTCGGTGCCCGGTATCTACGGCGCCACCATCACCGGCGACGGCCGCGTGGTGGTGATCCTCGACATCGCCCCGTTGGTGCGCCGCTTCCTGGCGCAGCCGTTGCGGCCGGTGGTGGAGGCTGCGCCGACCGAACAGCGGCGCGTGCCGCTGGTGATGGTGGTCGACGACTCGCTGACCATGCGCAAGGTCACCGGCCGCGTGCTGGAGCGGCACAACTTCGACGTGGTGTCCGCGCGCGATGGCGTCGAGGCGCTGGAGCGCCTGGAAGAGCGCGTGCCCGACCTGATGCTGCTGGACATCGAGATGCCGCGCATGGACGGCTACGAACTGGCGACGGCGATGCGCGCCGATCCGCGCTACGCCGCCGTGCCGATCGTGATGATCACCTCGCGCAGCGGCGAAAAGCACCGCCAGCGCGCCTTCGAACTGGGTGTGCAGCGCTATCTCGGCAAGCCTTACCAAGAGTTGGATCTGATGCGCAACGTCTACGACCTGCTGGGGATCGCCCGTGTTCGCGAATGACGGCGACGCCACCTCCACGCCGGTCGCATTGCTGGCCCGTCCCGGCAAGGCGCGCGAGCGCCTGCGCGAAGCGCTGCACCTGGTCGGCGCGGCGATCGTGCTGGAAGACGACCCGGGCGCGATCGACGCGCAGACCCTGTCCGACGCTGCGCCGGCGGCGGTGCTGATCGCGCTGGAGCCGGCGATCGAGGACGCACTGGAGCGGCTGGATGCGGCGCTGGCGCTGCCTGGCGTCACCGTGATCTTCGACGAGGCCGAGCTGGCCGCGCGCCGCGAGGGTTGGGAAGCGCAGCGCTGGGCGCGGCATCTGGCGGCCAAGCTGCAGGGCCATCAGGACGTGCTGCCGCCCGGCCGTGAGACCGAGACCGGCCTGCAGCCGGAGCCGGGCCTGCCGGCGACGCCGGCGCAGCTGCACGAGGACGCGCCGATCGGCCTGCATGTCGACGAAGCCGCCGGCTTCGCCGAGGCCGCGCCGGAAGACGGCATGTATGCCTGGCAGCCGCCGGCGGACGTCGCGCCCGGTTTCGAGGAACTGCAGTTCGCGCGCGCCGAGGCCGCTGCCAGCGAAGCGTCTGCGCAGCCGGCTGTGCCGCACGTCGATGCGACACCGGCTGCGCCCGCCGCCACACCCGCGGCGCTGCCGGCCAGTGCCTGGTCGCTGGTCGACGACGATGCGCCCCTGCTTGCCGCTGCGCCGCGCGCGTCGCAACCCATCCCGCAGTTCGCCACCGAAGGTCTGTCGCTGGTCGCGCTGGAGTCGGAAGAGCCCGCGTCCACGAGCGGTGCCGGTGCAGGCGCCGCCGCACGCGGTGCGGTGCTGGTGATGGCCGGCATTGGCGGCCCCGACGCGATCCGCCGCCTGCTCGCCGCACTGCCGGAGAACTTCCCGCTGCCGCTGCTGGTGCAGTTGCGCCTGGATGGCGGCCGCTACGGCAACCTGGTCAAGCAGATCGCCCGCGTGTCCGCGCTGCCGGTGCTGCTGGCCGAGGCCGGCGAGCCGGTCGCCCCTGGCAACGTCTACATCCTGCCCGACGACGTCGGCGTGCACGGCACGGCCGGGTTGCGCTTCGTCGCCCAGGACGCCGGCGCCTCTGTGGTCGCCGGCCTGCCGGCCGCGCACAGCGCGGTGCTGCTGCTCAGCGGCAGCGACCCGCAACAGGTGGAGGCCGTGCTGGCGCTGGCCGCGCAAGGCGCCTGGGTGGCCGGGCAATCCGGCGACGGTTGCTACGACCCCGCCGCCGGCGCGCACCTGATCCTGCAGGGCCATCCCGGCGGCGATCCGGCGCAACTGGCCCAGGCCTTGACCGCGCGGTGGAGCGGCTGAGCGAGGCGGCACACGCCATTCACCGCCGCGCCCGCACCGCGCGTTTTTTCCGCTTTCAGGACGAAGTCACTCCATGAGCAGCTACGCCAGCAACGACGAAATCCGCGGTGTCCTCATCCTGGCCGGCAGCGAGCGCGTGCTGCTGCCCAACGCCACCATCGCCGAAGTGATGTCGCGCGTGCCGGTCGAACCGCTGCCCGACGCCCCGCACTGGCTGCTCGGCCAGATCGCCTGGTACGGCTGGAAAGTGCCACTGGTCTCCTTCGCCCGCCTGACCGGCCTGGGCGCCGAGATCGTCGCCGCCAACAACAAGATCGTCGTGCTCAAGGCCCTGGGCGGCAACCCCGACCTGCCGTACGTGGCCCTGCTCACCCAATCCTTCCCGCAGCTGATCTCCGTCCCCCGCGACGGCCTGCTCGCCGACGCCTCCGAAGAAACCCTCCCACCCGGCGTGCACATGCGCGTGCTGCTGGGCGAGCAGAGCGCCTTGCTGCCGGATCTGGAGGCGATCGAGGGGATGGTGGTGGAGCGGTTTGCGGCGGTCATCTAGATCGGCGGCCGTCTTGCAACGGCCTTGCTTCTGACTGCGTACCGCAACCATCCTGGCCGATGCTATGCGCGCTTGAGCGAAAGCCGCAGCGGCTTGTTGCCAGTGGATAGGGCCGTCGTCTAGCATCGCTTCTCGTAATGACAAGGATTGTCGTATGCGTAACGTGCGTGCACCCGTTCGCTGTACTGCGTCGCTCAGGGATGACGCGACCGCCTGCTCTTGGGCATCCCCACCCGTTTGTTTCTCCGATAACACTGCCGAGCCCTTGGCGGCGCGCTGTTGGGCGTCGATCGGCCTCTGGCCGGACAGGCAGTTGGCAACCGCTGACTCGATTGGCTTGATCGACTTCTTGCAAGGACGCGCGATGAACACGATGCACCATGAACGTACCTCCGGCGGCGCCAGCCGCCTCGCGCTGGTAATGGCGCTGTTCTTTCTGTTCATGGGTTCGGCGTTCGCCGGGACAGATGGGAAGAAGCAGCAGTTTCTGGTCCGCGATGAGGAAGGGAATTCCCATGGCGTCTACTACACCCAAGCAGCTGCGGAGGCAGCGATCAAGGCAATTCCTGGGCCTCAGGACATGGAGGATGTGTACCAGTACGTCGATACGATCAAGGACACCGTCGTCCAGGAAAATGGGACGTCCATAATCACCTATTGGATGGGTCGTACCGAAGCCAAGGACGAAAACTGGACATATGAAAGTTGGAACACGACAAAGATCCCGACCGAAGAGCAGGCTGCGGCCGTACTTGCACAGGAAATCAGTGCTACCAGACCCAATTGCCCTGCGGCCTCGGTCGCGCCGGAAGGGCCATGGGAGCTTTCGTTCGGTCCATATCCCGAGTATGACGTCGGCATTGAAGCCCAGAGCAGGCGGTATAGCGTTCGGACGTACTATGATGATTGCAGCGGCCCTAACGAATACACCACATTCATGGGGCGTACGCGTCGCTCCGAGTGTCCGAAACCATACGCCATCTGGCACATTAGTGACCAAGGCTGCACGAATAAGGACTTCTTCGCCACCATCGAAGTCTCGACGTTGCAATGCGAGAAGCAACAGGATGGCGGCAACTCCGGTATGCGAGGCAACCCCTGCGACGTCAAGACCGGCGAGAAATTCCAGACCGAGCGCGACCTGGATCTGGGCTGGATCACCCTGACGCGTTACTACCACTCGGGTATCGCACTGAATACCGGTGGTTTCGGCCCTGGCTGGACCTTCTCGCACAGTCTGCACCTGACCATCCAGGGCGATACGCTGGGCCTGATCGAGGGTAGCGGCTATGCCGTGCCGTTCCGCAAGATGGGAGCCGAGTATCGCGCGGCCAATGCCTCGGACGAACGCATCGTTGCCAATGGCGACCAGTGGGTGCTGTATCGCCAGGATGCGATCTACACCTTCGATGCCAAGGGCAAGCTGGTCTCGCGCATGGCCGAGGATGGAAGTGGGTGGATGTACGGCTACAACACGCGTGGACGCTTGCAAAGCATCGCGTCGCTGCAGGGGCGCTCCATCGAACTGGTGTATGCCGACGACAACGACGACGCGCTCATCACCGGAATCGTCTCAGCTGGGGTGCAGCTGGCCAGCTACGGCTACGACCAGCAGCGCCTGGCGAGCGTCACCTATGCCGACGGCAAGAGCCGGATCTACCACTATGAGGACACGCGGTTCCCGCGCCATCTGACCGGTGTGACCACGGAGGACGGCCAGCGCTTCAGCACCTTCGCCTACGACGAGGTTGGCCGTGCGATCTCCAGCCAGCACGCCGGTGGCATCGACGGCATCACCCTGGCGTACTCGGCTGTCGGCACTCGCGTCACCGATGCGCTGGGCGATGTCAACGATTACACGATGACCGAGGCGGGTGGTGCCTCGCCGAAGGTCGCCACCGTCGCCAGGACCGACGGCACGCTGCAGTACAGCTACAACGATCAGTCCAGCGACTTCCGCCGCCGGCTGAGCAGCGTCACCGATCGCCGTGGTATCCAGACCCAGCACAGCTACGCCGAAGCGACCGAGAACGGTGTTGCGGTGAACATCCACACCGTACGCGAGGCGGTCGGGCAACCGCAGGAGCGCACCACGACGACACGTACGGCGGCTGGCAGCAATCGCCTGCTGTCGGTGCAGACCGGCGGGCGCACCGTGTCCTACAGCTATAACGATCGCCTGCAGCCGGTGCAGATGACGAGCAGCGACACGGCTTCAAGCAAGCAGCGCACTGTTACCTACAGCTATTGCGAAGCGGCGGACGTGGCGGCGACCGACAGCACCTGCCCGATCCTGGGCCTGCCCAAGTCGGTCGACGGCGCGCGTACCGACGTCAACGACATCACCCGCTTCACCTACTACTCCACCGACGACAGCACTTGCGCCACGTCCCCAACCACCTGTCCGCACCGCAAGGGCGATCTGTGGAAGGTGACTAATGCGCTGGGCCAGGTTACCGAGTACCTGGCCTATGGCGGCGCCGGCCGCGTGCTGTCGGCGAAGGACGCCAACGGCGTGGTCACCGACTACACCTATCACCCGCGCGGCTGGCTGACCGCCAGCAAGGTGCGTGGGGCCGACGACAGCAGCGAGAGTGACGACCGCATCACCGCGATCGACTACTGGCCGACCGGCCTGGTCAAGCAGGTGACGCAGCCTGATGGCGCGTTCACACGCTTCACCTACGACGCCGCACACCGGCTGACGGATATCGCCGACAACGCCGGCAACACCATCCACTACACCCTGGACAATGCCGGCAACCGGTCCAAGGAGGACACCAAGGACGCATCGGGTACGCTCAAGCGCTCGCTTTCTCGGATCTACAACCAGCTCGGCCAACTGGCCACGCAGGCCACCGCGCAGGGCGATCCGACTGACTTCGGTTACGACGGCAACGGCAACACCAAGACCGTCACCGACGCGCTCGGGCATGCCACCCAGAACGACTACGACCCGCTCAACCGCCTGGCGCGCACGCTGCAGGACGTGGGCGGCATCGCCGCCGAAACCACCTTCGGCTACGACGCCCTGGACAACCTAACCAAGGTTACCGATCCCAAGGGCCTGGACACCACCTACGCCTACAACGGCCTGGGCGACCTGACCAAGCTCACCAGCCCGGACACCGGCAGCACGACCTACACCTACGACAGCGCTGGCAACCGTGCCACTCAGACCGATGCGCGCAACATCAAGACCAGCTACGGCTATGACGCGCTGAACCGCCTGACTCAGGTCACCTATCCGACCACCAGCCTCAACGTCAGCTATACCTACGACGTCAGTCAGACGACCTGCGCCAGCGGCGAGACCTACGCCGTGGGCCGCCTGACCCGGATGCAGGACGGCAGCGGCAGCACCGACTACTGTTACGACCGCTTCGGCGATCTGGTGCGCAAGGTGCAGACCACCAACGGGAAGGTGTTCGTGGTCCGCTACGCCTACACCAAGGCCGGGCAGCTGAGCGGCCTGACCTACCCGGATGGGGCGGTGGTGGACTACGTGCGCAACGCCCAGGGCCAGACCACCGAGGTCGGCGTGACCCCACCTGGCGGCACCCGTCAGGTGTTGCTCAATCAAGCCACCTACTATCCGTTTGGCCCCGTGGCCGGGTGGACCTACGGCAACGGCCGTCCGATGCAGCGCGTGCTGGACCAGGACTACCGTCCGCTGGCGGTCAATGACACCCGCAGCGATGGCCTGGCGGTGGGCTTCGCCTTCGACCCGGTCGGTAATCTCAGTGCGCTGACCGCACCAGGCAACACCGCACCGGTCATCAAACTGGACTACGACCCGCTGGGCCGGCTGACCGCGTTCAAGGATGGTCCGACCGATACGGTGATCGACGGCTATACCTACGATGCCACCGGCAACCGCCTGAGCGCCAAGGTCAACACCGCCACGCAGACCTACACCTATCCGACCACCAGCCACCGCCTGAGCAGCGTGGCCGGTACCGCGCGCAGCTATGACGCGGCCGGCAACACCACCGCGATCGGCGGCACGGCCGTGCAGCACGTGTATGGCGCCAACGGTCGGCTCTCCCAGGTCAATCGCAATGGCGCCAAGGTGGCGAACTATGCCTACAACGGCCGCGGCGAGCAGGTGCGGCGGGTGGGCAAGACCAACGTCTACACGCTGTACGACGAGAGCGGCCACTGGCTGGGCGACTACGACAACAACGGTGCAGTCGTACAGCAGGCGATCTGGCTGGACGATCTGCCAGTCGGCGTGCTGGCCAAGACCACGCTGCGCTACGTGCAGCCGGATCACCTGGGCACGCCTCGTGCCGTCATCGACCCGGTCCGCGACGTGGCGATCTGGCGATGGGATCTGAAGGGCGAGGCCTTCGGCACCACCGCGCCGGATCAGGACCCGGACAAGGACGGCACCGCCTTCGTGTTCAACATGCGATTCCCGGGGCAGCGGTATGACAGCGCTACGGGGCTCAACCAGAACTACTTCCGGGACTACGACGCTGTCACCGGTCGATACGGCCAAAGCGATTTAATCGGCCTGGAAGGAGGGAGCTCTACTTATGCATATGTTGATGGTAGTCCTTTATCCTTTATGGATCCTTTTGGTTTGAGGAAAGTGGTCTTGGCTGGCCCGCAGAACAAAGAGGATGCCATTATCTATAAGGGCGCCTTGGCGGACGTGGATATGGTCGGATACTGTGTTGTGTACGGGCATGGGGCCTGGACCCACATATCTGATACCCGAGCGGGGACTGCAAATAAGGTTCGATACTTTGCTAATGATGCCCGTTCGATGTCTCGATTTAACGATCTCCTGAAACAGCAGGGGTGCAAGGATGATGAGCCCGTTATTCTCAAGGCTTGCAACACTGGTGCTGATCCTGAAGTGCCGGGGATGGTCAATGTGATGACTGCACTGTCCAAAGTCAGAGGGACAGAGGTTGATGCGCCAACGCGATCCGTTTGGTATACCCCCAGAGGCCCGTTGGCGACTCCTTATGGGCACAAGGGCGATATTCATGGCCCCATTGATTTGAGTAACCCGGGTGAATATAGGAGTGCAAGGCCATGACGCTAAGAATCGGATTTTTGGTGTTTTTGATGCTTCTGGCTTCCTGCGGGAAAAGTGATCATAAGGTCGATGCGGCTCCCATTTCAGGGGATGGAGCTTGCAGGACTTTTGATGTTGCTTCCAGTCGTGCGAAGGCCGAAGATGGAGAGTTGTCGGCAATTAGAGGGATGCGGGACTATTACCTGGATTGCGTCTTACACAACAACGGCCCAGAAGCCTTGCACTGGGGGCAGTTGGCTGCTGAGAAAGGAAACAGCCAAGACAGGGAAGTTTACGAAAGCCTCAAGATGACATTTGTTCCTAAAAAATAGAGCGGTCGGGCGTCATTAAGAGCCGCTAACAAAACTCAGGGAGAATCCGCAGGCAGATGATGGCGCAGGCAATCGAGAGCCACGCCAGATGGATATCGATTCGACGTTCAAATCGGATGCGCAGTTTGCCCATGCCTGCGAACCAAGCATGAGTGCGCTCCACGACCCAGCGATGGCGCCCCAGCCGGTCGTTGCGCTCGATCCCCTTGCGAGCGATACGTGGCGTGATGCCCGCTCCTTGAGCTGATGGCGGCAACGGTCGATGTCGTAGGCCTTATCAGCGTGCAGCTTGCCTGGCCAACGTCGTGGATGCCCTGGCTTGCCGGCGATCGGCGGCAAGGCATCGACTAATTCCTCGAAGACCACCGAGTCGTGCCGGTTGGCTCCGGTCACGCAGAACGCCAAGGGAATGCCATTGCGGTCGACGATCAGATGCCGCTTGCTGCCGAGTTTGCCGCGATCGGTCGGGTTCGGCCCGGTGTACGCGCCCCCGGGGGAATGCTGTAGACATGGCGGTCAATAGGGTGGGTGCGTCCTGTCCATCAAATGTGGAATGCGGGGCTAGATGCTCTCATCTTTTAGATAATTTGCCAGCTAGTCGCCGACCGTTCATGCTTGAGTACAGGCCTGACTGGAGTAGTCCATGAAAATATTTATTGTGTTTCTTGTGGTGATTTTTTTGTCTCAGGGTGTGCGGGCAACTCTTCGAAGTTCTATGGGACCTATGGTGATGCGGTGGCGGATGATGCTATTGCAAAAGGGTGGGTGCCGGATTTTTTGCCGCAGAATGCTACAGACATCTATGAGCGGCATAGCGTTGATGCTGGTGGGGTTGCGGTTATATTTTCTGCGCCCAGTGACAACTTCCTCAAGGGCTTTTCTACACTTGATCATTCGTATTTTACATCTGCTGAAGAAGCCTTTTCTTTGGTGCGCTCGCCTGCAAACTATCCTCAGGGAGCGAATCACTATTATTATAGGTGTGGTGGCGAGGGGCTCGGTTTGCTGAAAGCGCGCGATGGAAAGAAATTCTATTATATTGAGCCGGTTTCTAGTGGGGGGGGCTTGAAGTTTTATGCAAAGTGCGAACTAGGTTGTAGTAGCTGGATGATTGACCTCTAGCGTTGACACTCTTCTAAGTGCGCGATGAGCTTGATAAACGTTCAGACATGCTTCGATGCAATCCTGGCGGAGCAAGCGGCCAAGCCAACTCTGTAACGCCGAGCAGGCCGTTTAATCCCATCCCACTCTGCCGCATGATGTAAGGCCACGCGCGCCCCTCCCGCGCGCCCTCCCAACGCCGGAGCCTCCCCATGCCGCAACGCCGCCACTTCCTGAAAACCGCCGCCTTCGGCGCCCTGGTCGCCGGGTTGGGCGGTGTGCTGCCGGGCGCACGCGCCGCCGTGGCCAAGGCGCAAGCCAAGGCCGGTGTTGGCCCCCTGCCGCGCGGCGCAGCACGGGTGATTTCCACTTGGGACTTCGGCGTCGCCGCGAACCAAGCTGCTTGGCAGGTGCTGTCGCGCGGCGGCGCGGCGCTGGATGCGGTGGAGGCTGGGGTGCGGGTGCCGGAGGCGGATCCGGACAATCACACGGTGGGGCTGGGCGGGTATCCGGACCGCGATGGGCGGGTCACGCTGGATGCCTGCATCATGGATCACACCGGCGGCTGCGGGTCGGTCGCGGCGCTGGAGGACATCGTGCATGCGATCTCGGTGGCGCGGCGGGTGATGGAGAAGACGCCGCATGTGATGCTGGTCGGCGATGGCGCGCTGCAGTTCGCGCTGGCGCAGGGCTTCGAGCGCACCAAGCTGCTCACGCCCGAGTCGGAACAGGCGTGGAAGGAGTGGCTGAAGACCTCCCACTACGCACCCGAGGCCAATATCGAGAACCGCGCCTATCGCCGCGGCACGCTGCCCGGCGGCAAGGACAATCACGACACCATCGGCATGCTGGCGCTGGATGCGCACGGCAATCTGTCCGGCGCCTGCACCACCAGCGGCATGGCCTGGAAGATGCACGGCCGGGTCGGCGACAGCCCGATCATCGGGGCGGGGCTGTACGTGGACAACGAGGTAGGCGGGGCGACCTCCACCGGCGTCGGCGAGGAGGTGATCCGAAACGTCGGCAGTTTCGCGGTGGTGGAGATGATGCGGCAGGGCAAGAGTCCGGCCGAGGCCTGCCGCGAGGTGGTGATGCGCATCGTGCGGCGCAAGCCGGAACTCACCCGCGACCTGCAAGTCGGGTTCCTGGCGATGAACAAGCGCGGCGAGGTCGGTGCGTTCGCGATCCAGCCCGGTTTCAGTTATGCGGTCTGCGATGCGCAGCGGCAGGATCTGCTGCTGCCTGGGCAGAGCCATTTCGCGGCGCCGGCGGCATGAGCGGGAGCGTGCCGATGGGCTTGGAAGTGGCCGCCGATGCGATCGGCTCGGCGCTGGCCGCGCAGGAGGGCGGGGCGATGCGGGTGGAACTGTGCGGCGGCCTGGATGGCGGCGGGCTGACGCCGTCGTTCGGCACGCTGACGGCGGTGCGCGATCGGTTGCGCATCCCGCTGTATGTGCTGATCCGTCCGCGGGTCGGCGATTTCGTGTTCGACGCGGCGGAAGTGGAGGCGATGCGCCGCGACGTGGAGCAGTGCGTGCGCTTGGGCTGCGACGGCGTGGTGCTCGGCGCGCTGACCACGGACGGCGAGGTGGACACGGCGACGATGCGCGAGCTGATCGCCGCGGCCGGGCCGCTCGGCGTCACCTTCCATCGCGCCTTCGATGTCAGTGCCGATCCGCGGCGTGCGCTGGAGGATGTGATCGCGCTGGGCTGCGAGCGCGTGCTGACCTCCGGTGCGCGCGAGACCGCGGAAGAGGGTGCCGACCTGATCGCCGAGCTGGTGCAGCAGGCCGGCACGCGCCTGAGCGTGATGCCGGGGTCTGGTGTCACCGAAGTCAACCTGGCGCAGTTGCGCGCGCGCACCGGTGCGCGCGAGTTCCATGGCTCGGCGCGTGGGCCGCTGGCGTCGCGGGCGACGTCGCCGCATCCGCATGTGCGCAGCCTCGGCGGCGACCGCATGCAGACCGATGTGGCGCGGGTGCGGCGGATGGTGGTGTTGTTGGAGGAGCCGGGACCGGGGACCCGGGACCCGGGACCCGGAACGCCGCATCCCGCAGCCTGATCTGTCTCTGCTACGGCAGCGCTTTGCTCTTGCTTTCCCGGGTCCCCGGCCCCGGGCCCCGAGCAAGATTCACCCGCCGCCGGCAGGCGCCGCTGACCCCGCGCCCAGCCGCTTCGGATCCAGCACCACATGCTTGATCCGCGTGCGCTTCCAGGTGTAGCTGATGTGCACGTGGCCGTCGCGGGTCTGGATCACCGCGGGGTAGGAGAACTCGTCCTTGGGGCTGTCTTCCAGGGTCAGCACGCGGGTCCAGTGCAGGCCGTCGTCGGACAGGGCGACGGCGAGCACGCCGCGGCCGTCCCACCAGTCCTTGCCGGCCTCGGTCGGGTTGTAGACCAGCAGCGAGCGGCCGTCGGCCAGCACCACGGCGTCGGTGCCGGAATTGGGGTTGGCCAGGTCGAGCAGGGTCATCGGTTCCCAGGTGCGGCCCTGGTCGCGCGACCAGGTGCTGAACACGTGGTTCTGCTGGCTGCGGCCCACCGCCTGCAGGCGGCCGTCCTGGTGCAGCAGCACGCTGGGCTGGATCGCGCCGATCCTGGCCGGGTCGTTCATTGCCGGGCCGCGGGTCCAGTGCGCGCCGTTGTCGTCGGACCATTCCATGTGCGCGATCCAGCCAGCGTCTTCGCTGCTGCTGGGGCTGAGGATGCGGCCGTCGGGGAGCTGCACCGGCTTGTTCTTGATCGGGCCGAGGATGCCGGCGGGCAGGCGCTCGGGCGTGGACCAGTGGTGGCCGCCGTCGCTGGACGTGGTCTGCATGCCCCACCAGCGCTTCGGGTCCGGACCCACTTTGTAGAACAGCCGCAGCGGCCCTTGCGCGGGCTGGAACAGCACCGGATTCCAGGTCGGCAGCGGTGCGCCCTGCGCCTGCGCGCCGTCGGCCACCCGCTGCGCCGGTTGCCAGCCGTGCGCGTCGCGGCGCGCCACCCAGATGGCGACATCGTCGGCGCCTTCGTGGCGCCCGCCGAACCAGGCCGCGAGCAGGCCGTCGCGGGTTTCCACCAGGGTCGAGGCGTGGCACTGCGCGGTCGGCGCCTGTGCGTTGACGAATTCGCTGTAAACGATGGGCGAGGGCGGCACCGGCGGCGGGGCGACGGCGGCCGGGCCGGCGATGGCCCGCACCGCGAACAGCGACAGCAGGGGAAACAGCGAAGGCGACATCATGTGGTACGGTCCTGGCCCGCAAACGGGAATACCTATTTATCATCAATTAAATACCATATGCTGACACCATCGGAAGTGCCGCCTGCCCGAGCGACGATTGCGAGGATCCGCCAAGCCGAACCGTCCGCTCTCTTCGCTCTGCTGGCTGGCCGCATTCGGCCTGACCGTGTGCTGGCCACGCGGCCGCTGCTTGCCGAGAACTTCGCCGACACCGCGTTGTTCGAGTACGGCGACGTGCGCTGGGTCGGCAACGAGGCGGGCGTGATCGAAGGCGAGAACCGGAACGCTATCGATCGCCACGGCGACCTGCGCTGGCGTCCCGTCGAGGTGGATACGCCGCTGCACAAGCTGCAGTGGTTCTGGCACCCGAACAGCGACCAGACGCTGAAGAGCGTCGACGAGCTGGTGCAGATCTGGGAAGACAGCGTCGGCCGCGGCGGGCAACTGGTGCTGGGCATCGCCCCGGACAAGCGTGGCCTGCTGCCCGAGGCCGACGTCAAGCGGCTGGAGGAAATGGGCCAGGCGCTGCAGGCGCGCTACGGCGCCGATCGCATCCTGGTGCGCGGCCGGCTCAAGAGCGACGACAGTATCGCCGCGGCGGTGGACGGCGACCGCGACACCTTCTGGAGCGCACCGGACGGCTCGCACCACGCCACCCTGGAACTGCAGTTCAAGCAGCCGGTGACCTTCGACACCGCGCTGTCGATGGAGTGGCTCAACGACGGCCAACTGGTGCAGAAGTACGCGGTGGAAGTGTTCCGCGACGGCGCCTGGGTCAAGGTGGCGCAGGCACAGGCGATCGGCCACATGAAGATCGACCACTTCCCCACGGTCACCGCCTCGCGCGTGCGCCTGAACATCCTGTCCAGCGTCGACGCCGCACATATCCGCGAGTTCCAGTTGTTCAACGTGGGCGCTGCCGCCGCGCGCTGCTCCCTGCCTGCGGCCTGCAACCGAAGCCGTGCCCGGCGATGCCGGGTGCGGCTTTTTCGTTGGAGTTGTGCGCTGCGTCTTGGCAAGAGCGCCGGCTTGCAGGCGCGATTCCAAAAATCGCTGCGAAGAAGACGGCGCGCGCCGCAGGGCAACTCCCCTCTCCCCCCGGGAGAGGGGCGGGGGTGAGGGTACGGCGCGAGCGTCGCC
>NZ_NSGT01000029.1:0-56569 GCF_009192905.1 Xanthomonas sp. LMG 12459 | reverse complement strand
ACGGGGATTTTTTATTGCGCGTGCGAAAAACCAACACCACGCGCGCAGGCGATGGGCTGCGCGCCCTACCCTCACCCCAACCCCTCTCCCGGCGGGAGAGGGGCTCGGTTCTTCCTTCTTCCGCCGGGACCATGGCCCTCTTTGCGGAGGAAGGTGCCCCGCATGGGCTGATAAGGCCAAACCGCTCGACCACCTCCCGCGCCGCTGTGCCGCGCGATGTGATGTGCGATGGCTCGCATCGAGACCTGTCGTGTCGCGGACCCTCCGTGATGCCGTGGCTGAGTACCGGCACTCTGATGCCGTCGGAGTCGACGGAAGCTAGCGCGGTAAATCGGGCAATGTGCTGATCGCCAGGCGCCAGGGTGGCGTCCCGTGTCCGAGTTGCCGCGCCAGTTGCACGCACGCCGGATCGTAGGCCGCAGCAAGCACCAACAGCGATTCCGCCCCCTCCGCGGCATACGGCTTGCCGATCACGTGGCCCGCTTCCCCGTTGTCCGAGCGCGCCTTGTCGAACGGCACCTGGCTGCCCACGAACTCCGCGTGGCTGCGATCGCCGCGCAGATACGGCAGCAGCCAGTCGACGCTGCGCGCCAGCGATGCGCCGTTCGGCGCGCGCCAGTGGTACAGATCCTCGCCGCGCTCGGAGAACAGCAGTGCCAGCGTCACCAGCGGACGCAGGTCGTAGACGTGGTAGGACAGCGCATCGCGCTCGACGAAGTCGATGCTGCGGCCGTCGGGCAACAGGTTGTCTGCGATCTGCTGACGAAAGCCGGTGCGGGCGTAGTCCAGTAGCCGGGTGTCGTCGAGCGCGGCGCCGATCATGCCCACGGTCTTCAGCCGATGGCTGTGCCAGTTGTTGGTGGCGGTCTTGCGCTTGAGATCGCGCGAGCCGATTTCGGCATCGGCGATCTTTCGCATCCATGCATCGATGGCGCGGCGTTGCGCGTCCGGCAACGTCGGGCGGACGATGCGGTAGGCGAAGATCGCCGGTTCCAGCCCGGTCTCGTCGATCGGGTTGCCGTTGGGCACATTGCGCGCGGCCCATTGCGCGAGCTGGTCGCCGGCGGCCAGCGCGTCGGCGCGCTCGCCGTCCAGGGCGTAGCGCAGCGCCAGCGCCTGGATGCGCGGCATGTCGCCCAGGCTGGTTTCGGTCGCCGCCTTCACTGGATCGCCGCGCAGGCGGCCGCCGGTGCTCAGATTCTCGAGCGGATGCGCGCCCTGCGTGCGTGCCATCTCGGCCAGCCGGGCCTGCGCCGCCTCGACCTGCCGCCAGGCCGGATCGGTGGCAGCCGACGCGTGCAACTGTTGCCATTGCTCCGCGGTCGGCCACAGCCGCTGCACCGCGGCGGCAGGCGTGCTATGGGTCAGCAGGAGTCCGGCAAGCACCACGCCGAGAACGGCGTGCGATGAGCGAAGCATGGCGATCTCCGGAAGCGCTGGCGAGGGTGTCGGGCGACTGTAGGCGCGATGCGGTGAACGCCGGATGGCCCGAGTCCGGGAGCACGGTCGCCCACATGCGCTCGCCGATGCGCGGATGGCGACGGGTCGTATCGGCGCCAGCGCGGCGTCACGCGCGCGCGGCTGGCAATGCCTGAAAACTCGCTAACCTCCCATCTTCCGCCGGCGAGGGCGCTTCGCGCTGCGTACCCTCACCCCAACCCCTCTCCCGACGGGAGAGGGGCTTTGGCTTCCCTTCTCCTCCCCGGACCACGGCCTGCTTTTCGGGGGAAAAGTTCCGAGGGGGACGAGCGGCCGAGCGATGTCGTGCCCAACCGGCCGCAACCACGCTCCGACTGCCCTATCGCGCCCGATCCAGCAACCACAGTTCGACGCGCTCGTTGCGCGCCTTGGCAGCGGCGTCTTCGCCGCCGATCAGCGGATGCAGTGCGCCGAGACCACGTACCCGTTCCACGGCGACACCGCGTTGCACCAGGTAGGCGGCGACGACGTCGGCGCGATCGTTGCTGGCGATGGTCGGGTACAGCCGGTTGGCGCTGTCCGGTGTGGCGAAGCCGATCACCGCCAGGGCGCGGCCGTGCATCGCCGGCTGTTGCATGAGGGCGACCAATCGGTCGAGATCCTGGGCGCTGCGCGCTTCGTACATGCCATTGAGCGACTGCAGGCTGAAACGCAGCGTGGTGGTCAGGCGCCGGGCGCCGGTGCTGGCCTGCGCGTAGCTAGCGTCCGCGCGGGCAGCGGTGGCGCCGCTCTGCGGCGTGGCCGGATCGACGTCGATCGCCATGGAAATCGGGCCAAGCCGGCGCACCAGCTGTTGCGCCTGCGGACCGAGGGCGTACAGGGCCAGGCTGCGGCCGAGCGCCGACATCATCTGGCCGCCGTACAGGCTATAGCGCTGGACCAAGGGATAGTCCTCGCCGCGCACGGCTGCTGCCGTCGGGAGCACCGCGATACCGCCGTCGGCGATGGCCAGCGCACGTGTGCCGGCCGGCACCGGCGTGGTCAACCCGACGATCGCCAGTGCGTCGGAATGGCCGACGACGGCGCGTGCCGCCTCGGCCAGGTCGGCATGCAGGACGTTCCCCGGCATGCGCACCGCCGGCAGCCCCAGGCGTTCGCGCAGGAAGTCGTCGAGACCGCCGGGGATGGCACTGCGGTGCAGCGCGATCGGCAGGTCCGCGCCGCCGAGTTGCGACCAGCGCGTGGTCCGGCCGCTCAGGATGTCGCGCAGCTGCGCGACGCTCAGCGTGGCGATGGGGTTGTCGGCGGCGACCAGCACCCGCGCGCCATCCAGGGCGACGACGAACTGTTGGTCCGGCGAGCCCAGGTCGCCGAGTTGCCAGGCGGCCTCGCGTTCGCGCGCATCGGGCTGACGCGCCAGCATCGCCAGCTCGGCGTCGCCATGCACCAGGTCGGCGATGCCGGCGGCCGAGCCGGTGCCGGCGATCTCGACCACCAGCGGCGCATCGTCGCGCACCGCGGCGATCTCCAGCGTCGTCGCATCGACGCGACGACGTTGCAGTTGCCGGTAGCCCATGCTCTGCAGCCAGGCTTCCACCAGCGCAGGCATCAGCCGCGCGCCGAGGCTGTTGGAGCCGTGTACGCGCAAGCGCTCGGCCGGTTGCGCGGACGCGGACGGCAGCGCGCACAGCGCTGCTGCGCCGAGCAGCAGCAGGCGCAGGGTGAAACGCAACATGGGATCCCCCCTGGGATCTGGACAGGCGCGGCAGTGTTGGCGATCGGCGTGACATCGCAGTGACTGTGCGCATGGTCACGCACGACAACGCGGCGTCGCGGCCTGTCCTGTCAGCGGTCCGCGCGCAGCGCGATCGCGCGCGTCGAAAGCCTCAGGCCGATGCGAGCCGGCGTGCGGCGGCCTGCGCCCAGCGCGCGGCGATCGCCGGCGAGGTGATGCACACGGCGCTGTCGGTGACCGTGGTCACCGCGCGTTCCAGCAGTTGGATGTCGGCCTCGTGCTGACGCGCGACGTGCGGATCCTCGAAGAAGATCGCGCGGTGGCAGCGCCGTTCCAGCACGCGATCGGCGATCTGCGCGTCGCCGCCCATCGGGCCGCTCTGATAGCGGTGCACCCACGCCTGGCCCTGCGGCCAGCCGCGACTCCAGGCCAGTTCGTTGAGCCGCTGCCCGGTGGTGCCGGTGGCCACGCGCTCGGCGAAGCGCGACAGCAGATCGAAATGTTCGCTGGCGAAGGCCAACATCTGCGGTTTCATTGCATCGTGCGCGATCAGCGCCAGGGTCTGCCGCTGCAGCGCGTACAGGTCGTCGGCGCCGGCGTCGGCGGCCAGCCCGGCGTGGACGCGCTCCATCTCCACCCAATCGCGGGCGCTGGCTACGGTGGAAATGAACGGCTTGCCGTGGATCACGCACTGGCGCTTGAGCGCGATCGCCTCGGGGAAGATCGAGGACGGGTCGACCGGATCGATCAGGTAGATGGCGCCGTCGAGGGTCCGTTCGGCGCCTTCCAGTCCGACGACTTCGGCCACCAGCTTCATCAGTCCGCCCTCGCGGCCGAACGGGTAGCGCTTGAGGCCGGCATGGCCGGCCAGCAGACCGGCCCGGATGATCGCCTCGTGGGTGCGGCCGACCGCGTGCAGGCCGAGCTGCAACTCGCGGATGCCGGCCTCGCTGGCACGCAGCCAGCGGAACAGCGCGGCATCCTTGCCCTGGTGGTGCAGTCGGTTGGCGGCCAGGCCCAGGCGCATGCGTCGATCCGTGCGGAAGAGGTGCGACAGTCTGCGCCCGATCGCGGTGTCGACTCAATCGCCGCGCGATCGCCGGACCGCTGCTGCGCATGCCGGCCCTGCCGCTGTCACTGCGTGACCTGCTGCGCGCGCACCGCCAGCACGTCCATCTGCGGCTTGTCGGCGCCGCTCTTGTCCGGCTGCAGGTTGAACGCGTAGTCGCTGCGCCACCACGCGCCGCCGGCCCAGGCGGTCCAGCCCAGCCAGACGTCGCCGTTGTCGTGGACGTAGCCGAGCATGGTGTCGAGCGCCGCCAGGCAGGTGGGGTCGCTACTGCCGCCGAACTCGCCGAGGAAGCCGCGATAGCCGTTGGCGCGCAGCCATTGGGTGAACCCTTGCAGGCGTTCCGCACCGATGCTGGTGCTGACGCAGGCGGCGCTGGTGCCGGAGGAGTCGGGATCCAGGTACTGATGCACTTCGAATGCCAGGTTGCCGGCGGGGTCGTGGACCGTCAGCAAGCCCTGCGCGTTGGACACGCCGTACCAGGTGCTGTTCCAGCTGTGCGCGCCGCTGAAGGCGGTGCCTGGCACCAGGAGCAGGTTGTCGGCGCCGGTGCCACGGATCGCATCGATCGACGCCTGCGCGATGGCCGCCCAATCGCCGGAGGCGAGGCCGTTGGGCTCGTTCATCAGCCCGAATGCCACGCTGGCATCGTTGCCGAACACCAGCGCCAGGCGCCGCCACAGATCGGCCAGCGCCGCCGCCGGTACCGCGTCGCCGCCGATGCGCACGCCGTCGTACTTGGCGTAGTTGTGCACGTCCAGGATCAGTTGCAGGTTGTAGCGCCTGGCGCGTTCGACCGCGGTGCGCAGCGCGTCGAGTTGCGCGGGGTCGAGCGGGCCGTTGGCCTGCGGCTGCAGCCGCTCCCACAGGAACGGCAGGCGCACGATGTTCATGCCCTGCGTCGCGGTGTACGCATAGTCGGCGTCGGTGGGATACACATAGTCCTTGAACAGCACGCCGGGCTTCTTCGCCGAGTTGAACTCGGCGCCGGCCAGGTTGATGCCGGCATAGCGCAGCGTCTGCTGCGCGTGGGCGAACGGCGCGCAGGCGGCCAGGAGCAGGCACAGCGCGGCACGCTGCCGCCATTGCGGAGAGCGGAAAAAACGGGAACTGCGTGGCATGACGGATCCTTCGTGGGGAAAGAGCGGCAGGCGCCGCCGCGATGCGGCGTGCGCGGCCGTGCACCACGCTGCAACCGCCATGCCAGAGCGATCATGGTCATCGGAAATATGCGACGCATTGCACGTCGCACGCCATGCGGGCACCTTCAATCACCTGCTTGTGTACAACCCGGCGGATGCACGTTGCTCTGTAGGAGAGGCTTAAATCCGCAACGGCGCGTGCCCAGGCAAAAGCCCGCTGCCGCTGAGCCCGTGAAAGGGCGCGCGCCGTCCCTCGCAGAACATGTCACGACGTGACTTGGAGGTGCCTAGTTGTCGGCGTGCGCCACGGCGTTGTCACGCATGGCGCCGCGCTCAGCGCGTGATGCGCTGCGCCCAGGGCGCGAGGATCGCCATCTGCGGACGGTCGTGGCCGTCGGCGTCGGGCTGCACGTTGAACGGATAGTCGGCGCGCCACCAGGCGCCGCCGGCCCAATAGCTCCAGCCCAGCCACAGCGTCGGGTGCTGCGCGATGTCGGCCAGCATGCCGTCCAGCGCGCGCCGGCAGGTGGGAGTGTCGGCGGCAGCGAATTCGCCGAGAAAGCCGAGATGGCCGGTCTGCTGCAGCCAGTCGGTGAAGGCGCGCAGGCGTTGGACGCCAATGTCGTCGCTCACGCAGACCGGGCTGGTGCCGCTGGAATCGGCGTCCAGGTACTGGTGCACTTCGATCGCCATGCGCTGCAGCGGGTCGTGCAGCGTGGCCAGCGCGCTGGCGTTCGAGGTGTCGTCCACTGGCGTGTACCAGCTATGCGCGCCGGTCCACAGTGCGCCCGGCACCAGGATCAGGTTGCTGGCGCCGGTGGCGCGGATCGCATCGACCGCGGCCTGTGCGGCGGAGGCCCACACGGCCGGGGTGATGCCGTGCGGCTCGTTCATCAGCCCGAACACCACCGCATTGTCGCTGCCGTAGGCGCGTGCCAGACGCTGCCACAGGTCGACGAAGGCGGCGACCGGCAGGCCGCTGCTGCCGATGAGGCGGCCGTCGCGGCGCGCGTAGTTGTGGATGTCCACGATCACGTACATGCCCTGCGCCTTGGCCTGCTGCACGGCGTCGTCGATCAGCGCCAGTTGCGCGGCGTCGAGCGGGCCGCGCGGTTGCGGCTGCAGGCGTTCCCAGCGCACCGGCAGGCGCAGCAGGTTCATGCCCTTGCCGGCGAAGTAGGTGTAGTCGCTGCTGCGCGGATAGGTGTAGTCGACTCCGACGATGCCGGGGATCTTCGACGGCGCGATCTCGGCACCGGACAGGTTGACGCCGGCGAAGCGCAGCGCCTGCTGCGCCTGCAGCGACGACAGCGGAACGGATAGGCACAGCAGCAGCGCGGCACGCCAGGCGTGCCGCGACCGCCGCCGCAAGGTGCGCGCGATCATGGTGAGTCTCCTTCGGCATCAGAGGGGGAACCCGGCCGAGGAGATGCCAGGCCGGGCTGATGACTACGGTGTGCGGACACCGTAGTGCATTGCCGAGGACGAGGCGATGCGCTGCGTGCGCGCATGCATGGATCTGTGCGGCGATTGGCAGCGCGAACCGGTACTGGATCGCGCTGCATGTGCTATGCCAGGCGTGCGCGTCGCACACGTTGCATGGCGTGTTGCCGCGTTGCCGACACGCGGCGCCGGCAGCGACGGCTCATTTCTTGCCGGTGATCTCGCGCGCGTACTTGGACAGGATCTCCATCTGCGGCTTCTCGCTGCCGTCCTTGCCGGGCTGCACGTTGAACGGATAGTCGGGCTTCCACCACGCACCTGCGGCCCACCAGGTCCAACCGAGAATCACGTCGTCGTTCTTCTGCATGTAGCTGAGCATGTTCTCCAGCGCCTGATTGCAGGTGGGCGTATTCGCGGTGGCGAACTCGCCGATGAAGCCGACCTTCTTGTTCTCGCGCAACCAGCTGACGAAGCCGGCCAGCTTCTCGGCGCCGGCGGTGGCGCTGACGCACTCGCCCTTGGTGCCGCTGTTGTCGCGGTCCAGGTACTGGTGCGCTTCGAACGCCATGCGGTTGCGCGGATCCTTCAGCGGCTGCAGGGCAACCGCGTTCGGCGTGCCGTAGGCCGTGCTGCGCCAGCTGTGCGCGCCGGTGTAGGCGGTGCCCGGCACCAGGATCAGGTTGTTGGCGCCGGCCTTGCGGATGGCGTCGATCGCCGCCTGCGCCGCGCTGGCCCAGTCGGTCGAGGAGACTGCGTTGGGCTCGTTCATCAGCCCGAAGATGACGTGGTCGTCGCTCTTGAACTCCTTGGCCAGGCGCCGCCACAGGTCGGCGAACACCTCGTCCGGGGCGCCCTCGCTGCCGACCAGCGCGCCGTTGTACTTGGCGTAATTGTGCGGGTCCAGGATCAGGTACAGGTGGTTGGCCTTGGCCTGCTCCACCGCCTTCTTCAACAGCGCCAGTTGCGCCGGGTCGAACTCGCCCTTGGCGGTGGGCTGCAGGCGCTCCCACAGGAACGGCAGGCGGATGGTGTTCATGCCCTTGCTGGCGAAGTAGCTGTAGTCGCCGGCGGTCGGGTAGGTGTAGTCCTTGTACAGCACACCGGGCTTCTTGCCGGAGTTGAACTCGGCGCCGGACAGGTTGACGCCGGCGTACTTGAGCACGCTGCGGCCTTCGGCGGCGGCGTTGCAGGCGACGGTGGCGAGCAGCAGTGCCAGCGGCAGGAAACGCCAGCGCGGGGAACACGACGAGGAAAGCGACATGGGGGAGCTTCCTGGAGTGAAGGGGGAGCGCCGCCCGCTCGGGGGAGTGCGGGACGGCAGGCGCAAGCGTGCAAGGATCGCCCCCGTGATCGCCAGCCTGCACGCACCCGTGTTAGCCCGGCATTCACCTGGCGCGGACACGCTGCGCGCGGACGTCGGCGGCGTCACATCAGGTGCGTGGTGCACCCGTCGGCAGCGGCGTGATCGAGGTCGCGGCCATGCGTCCGTCGCCGCCGCGCCAGGTTGGGCACGCGACGAAGGACGAGCGCTGGAGAAGGTGTTCGCTAGAGGCCGGCGACGCTACCTGCGCCGCGGCGGTGGTGGCGTTGAAGGCGATCGCTGCCGGCGGCGGTGGTGCCGAGGCGGTAGCGTTCGACGAGGTCCATGCCGAGGCCAGCGCTGGCGCTGGCGACGTGGCTGGAGGCCGGCCGCTCCAGGCGACCTCGACTTTCGGCGAATGCGGAGCGCAGCGGTTCGCGATGCGGTCGAAGGTCGCATCGCCCAGTCGAGCAAGTATTGCCGTCGTCGTCGCCGAACTAACCGAACGCTGCAGCAGCCTCGCAGCGTCGCTCAGGCCGCAGCCTGGGTCGTCACCGGCAGGCGGTTGCCGATCCATTCGGCGATGCTGGCTGCCGCGTCGCGGCCTTCGGCCACCGCAGTCACCACCAGGTCGGCGCCGCGCACGGCGTCGCCGCCGGCGAACAGTTTCGGGTTGGTGGTCTGGTACGGCAGGCGGCCGCTGCCGTCGGGCTCGCTGCCGCCGGCGAGGATGCGGCCGTTGGCGGTACCTTCCACGCCTTGCGCCGCCAGCCAGTCCGGCACGCTGGGCGAGAAGCCGAAGGCGATGATGACCACGTCCGCGTCCAGCAGCGATTCGCTGCCTTCCACCGGCACCGCGGCCTGGCGCCCGCGCGCATCCGGCTCGCCGAGCCGGGTCTGCACCACGCGCACGCCGGCCAGGTTGCCGGCGGCATCGGCTTCCACCGCCAGCGGCTGGCGGTTGAACAGGAAGCGCACACCTTCCTCGCGCGCATTGGCCACCTCGCGCGCCGAGCCGGGCATGTTGGCCTCGTCGCGGCGGTAGGCGCAGGTGACCTTGGCCGCGCCCAGGCGGATCGCGCTGCGCACGCAGTCCATGCCGGTATCGCCGCCGCCCAGCACCACCACGCGCTTGCCGCTCAGGTCGGGCAGCGCGATCTTGTCTTCCCAGCCGGCGATCGGCCGGCCCCAGGGATCGTTGCCGCCGACGATGCGGCTGTTCTGCACCAGGAACGGCAGTGCCGGCAGCACGCCGGGCAGGTCCTGGCCGGGCAGGCCGCCGTCGGTGTAGCGGTAGGCGCCGGTGCCAAGGAACACCGCGTCGTACTCCTCGAGCAACTGCTCCAGGCTCACGTCGCGGCCGATCTCCACGCCCAGGCGGAACTGCACACCCATGCCTTCGAGCACGTCGCGGCGCTTGCCGATCACGCTCTTGTCCAGCTTGAAGCTGGGGATGCCGAACTGCAGCAGTCCGCCGATCTGCTCGTAGCGGTCGTACACCACCGCCTGGATGCCGGCACGGGCCAGGCGGTCGGCGCAGCTGAGCCCCGCCGGGCCGGCGCCGATGACCGCCACGCGCTTGCCGGTGGGCTCGACCTGGCTCAGGTCCGGGCGCCAGCCGTTGTTGAGCGCGGTATCGACGATGTACTTCTCCACCGCGCCGATGGTGACCGCGCCGAATTCCTCCAGCGTGCAGCTGCCTTCGCACAGGCGGTCCTGCGGGCACACCCGGCCGCACACCTCCGGCAGCGGATTGGTGCTGTGGCACAGCGCCGCGGCCTCCTCGATGCGGTTCTCCTGCACCAGCTGCAGCCACTGCGGGATGGCGTTGTGCACCGGGCACTTCCAACTGCAGTACGGGTTGCCGCAATCCAGGCAGCGCCCGGCCTGGTACTGCGCATCGGCCTTGTCGAACTTGCCGTACAGCTCGTTCCAGTCGCCGGAGGTGCGCAGTTCCACCGGAATGCGTTGCGGCATCTGCCGGGGCAGGTCGAGGAACTGGAAGGCGTGCTTGCGGCTCATGGTGTGGGGAACCGGGAATGGGGAATGGGGAATGGCAAAAGCGAATCTGCGCGCGCGATCGGAAACTGGGGGAGCCGGGCTTTTACCATTCCCGATTCCCGGCGCGCCGCCATCAAGCGGCGCGCCTCAGCGACTCAGTCAACGACTCGATGCTCGCCGCCTTCGGTTTGACCAGCCAGAACTTGCCGACGTAGTCGCGGAATTCGTCGAGGATCTGCTGCGCCCAGATGCTGCCGGTCAGTTCGCGGTGGCGGCTGATCAGCTTGTGCAGGTGCTGGCGGTGGCTCTCGAAGCCTTCGGCGGAGATGCGGTGGATGTCGATCAGTTCGTGGTTGTAGCGGTCGACGAAGTCGCGGTCCACGTCGAGCACGTAGGCCAGGCCGCCGGTGAAGCCGGCGCCGAAGTTCAGGCCGACCTTGCCCAGCACCAGCACGATGCCGTCGGTCATGTATTCGCAGCAGTGGTCGCCGGCGCCCTCGATCACCGCCAGCGCGCCGGAGTTGCGCACCGCGAAGCGTTCGCCGGCACGGCCGGCGGCGTACAGCTCGCCACCGGTGGCGCCGTACAGGCAGGTGTTGCCGATGATCGCGGTGCTGCGCGCCTCGAAACGCGCGCCGCGCGGCGGACGCACCACCAGGCGGCCGCCGGCCATGCCCTTGCCGACGTAGTCGTTCGCCTCGCCTTCCAGTTCCAGGTGCAGGCCGCCGGCGTTGAACGCGCCGAAGCTCTGCCCGGCCGAGCCGCGGAAGCGCAGGGTCAGCGGCGCATCGTCCATGCCATGGTTGCCGTGGACGCGGGCGATGGCGCCGGACAGGCGCGCGCCGATCGAACGGTCGGTGTTGTGGATCAGGAAGCGATGGTCGCCGCCGCGCTTGTGCGCAATGGCGTCGGCGAGCAGGCCATCCATCTGCGTGGCCAGGCTGTCCGGCGATTCGTACAGGCGCTGCGCGGCGCAGTGGCCGCCATCGTGGCGCACGTCCTTGAGCAGCCGTGACAGGTCCACGCGCACGCCTTCGCGCGGGCAGATGTCCAGTTGCTGCAGCAGCTCGGTGCGGCCGACGATCTCGTCCAGCGAGCGCACGCCCAGGTACGACAGCCACTGCCGCACTTCCTCGGCCAGCAGCCGGAAGAAGTTCTCCACGCGCTCGGGCAGGCCGACGAAGTGGTTGGCGCGCAGGCGCTCGTCCTGGGTGGCCACGCCGGTGGCGCAGTTGTTGAGGTGGCAGATGCGCAGGTACTTGCAGCCGAGCACGATCATCGGCCCGGTGCCGAAGCCGAAGCTGTCCGCGCCCAGGATCGCGGCCTTGACCACGTCCAGGCCGGTCTTCAGGCCGCCGTCGGTCTGCAGGATGGTGCGCGCGCGCAGGTCGTTGGCGACCAGCGCCTGGTGCGACTCGGCCACGCCCAGTTCCCACGGCACGCCGGCGTAGCGGATCGAGCTGACCGGGCTGGCGCCGGTGCCGCCGTCGTGGCCGGACACGGTGATCAGGTCGGCGCCGGCCTTGACCACGCCGGCGGCGATGGTGCCCACGCCGGCATGGCTGACCAGCTTGACCGACACCAGCGCGCTCGGATTGACCTGCTTGAGGTCGTAGATCAGCTGCGCCAGGTCTTCGATCGAGTAGATGTCGTGGTGCGGCGGCGGCGAGATCAGGCCGATGCCCGGCTTGGCGTAGCGCAGCCGCGCGATCAGTTCGTTGACCTTGTGCCCGGGCAACTGGCCGCCTTCGCCGGGCTTGGCGCCCTGCGCGACCTTGATCTGCAGCACCTCGGCGTTGACCAGGTATTCGGGGGTGACGCCGAAGCGGCCGGACGCCACCTGCTTGATCTTGGAGCGCTTCTCGGTGCCGTAGCGCGCCGGGTCTTCGCCGCCTTCGCCGGAGTTGCTGCGCCCGCCGAGGCGGTTCATCGCGATCGCCAGCGCCTCGTGCGCCTCCGGCGACAGCGCGCCGAGGCTGATCGCGGCGGTGTCGAAGCGACGCAGCAGGTCCTCGGCCGGCGCCACCTCGTCCAGCGGCGTCGGCGTCTCAGCGCGCTTGAGTTCCAGCAGGTCGCGCAGGGCCGAGGCCGGGCGCCCGTGCACCGCGGCGGCGTAGGCGTCCCAGTCGGCCTGCAGGCCGCTGCGGGTGGCGCGCTGCAGGGTCAGCACCACGTCCGGGTTGTACATGTGGTACTCGCCGCCGTGCACGTACTTGAGCAGGCCGCCCACTTCCGGCTTGAGCAGGTCGTTCCAGGCGCGCGCGGCCAGCTGCCGCGCCTCGGTGTCCAGCCGCGCCAGGCCGACGCCGCCGATGCGCGCGGCGGTGTCCGGGAAGCACAGCGCCACCACGTCCGGATCCAGCCCGACGATCTCGAACAGCTGCGCGCCGCGATAGCTGGCGATGGTGCAGATGCCCATCTTGGAGATGATCTTGGACAGGCCCTTGTAGATGCCCTTGCGGTACTTGCGGCCGATCTGGGTCTGCTCGCCGCCGCTCTTGAGCAGCAGGATGCCGCGCCGGCCCAGGTCGAACAGGGTCTGATAGGCCAGGTACGGATACACCGCGGTGGCGCCGAAGCCGAGCAGGCAGGCCATGTGGTGCGGATCGCGCGCGGTGCCGGTCTCGATGATCAGGTTGACGTCGCAGCGCAGGCCCACCCGCGAGAGGTGGTGGTGCACCGCGCCGGTGGCCAGCAGCGCATGCGCCATGGGCCGCTCCGGCACCGGGTAGCGGTCGGTCAGCAGCAGCATGACCTTGCCGTCGCGCGCGGCCTGTTCGGCCTCGGCGCAGATGCGCTTGAGCCCGGCTTCCAGGCCTTCCTCGACGCTGTAGGACAGGTCGATCTGCGCATTGCGGGTCAGGTACTGCGGCATCTTCAGCAACTGCCGCAGCTTGCGCTGGCTGAGCACCGGCGAGTTGAGGATGACGTGGTTCACCGTCTCCGGGCCGGCATGGAAGATGTTGGTCTCCTTGCCGAGCTGGGTGGTCAGCGACATCACGCAGTCTTCCCGCAGCGGGTCGATCGGCGGGTTGGTGACCTGGGCGAAGGCCTGGCGGAAGTAGTCGTACAGCGGCCGGGTGTGGCGGCTGAGCACCGCCATCGGCGTGTCGTCGCCCATCGAGCCGGTGGCTTCCTGCTCGGTCTCGGCCAGCGGCCGCAGCACCTGCTCCACTTCCTCGGTGCTGAGCTGGAACAGCTTGTGGTAGCTGCGCAGGGTGCGCTCGTCGAACGGCTCCTCGACCAGCGAGGGGTCGATCAGTTCGGTCTGCAGGTAGGTCACGCCCTGCTGCAGCCATTGCTTGTACGGGGCACGGCCGCGGTTGATGCGGTCGATGGCGTCCGAATCGAGCAGGTCGCCGCGCTTGAGGTCGATGGCCATCATCTCGCCGGGGCCGAGCTTGCCCTTGCGGGTGACGCGCTCGGCCGGCAGTTCCCACACGCCGGCTTCGGAGGCGACCAGGAAGTGCCGGTCTGAGGTCAGCATCCAGCGCGCCGGGCGCAGGCCGTTGCGGTCGAGCATGCATGCGGCGTAGCGGCCGTCGCAGGCGACGATGCCGGCCGGGCCGTCCCACGGCTCGGTGTTGAGGCCGTAGAACTCGTAGAAGGCGGCCAGGTCGGCGTCCTTGAACTCCAGCGACTGCGTGGCCGGCGGCACCAGGATGCGCAGCGCCTGCAGCAGGTCCATGCCGCCGGCGACCAGCAGCTCGAGCATGTTGTCCAGGCTCTGCGAATCGGAGCCATGCATCGAGATCACCGGGTCCAGCTCGGCGATGTCGAAACGCGGGGTCTTCCAAACCTTGCTGCGCGCCTGCGCCCAGTGCCGGTTGCCCTCGATGGTGTTGATCTCGCCGTTGTGCGCGAGCAGGCGGAACGGGTGCGCCAGCGGCCAGCGCGGCAGCGTGTTGGTGGAGAAGCGCTGGTGGAACACGATGGCGCTGGAGGCCAGGTCGTTGCGCTGCAGGTCCGGGTAGAAGGTGCTGAGCTTGTCCGGCAGCACCATGCCCTTGTAGCTGATGCCGTTGGGCGAGAGCGTGGTGACGTAGAAATCGGCGACCTCGCGCAGGCGCTGCTCGGCGCGGCGGCGGGCCAGGAACAGGGCCAGGGCGAACGCGTCTTCACTCTGCTCGGCGCCGGCGTCGACGAACACCTGCTCGATGCGCGGCAGGGTGTCCTTGGCCAGTTGCCCGCACACCGCATCGTCGGTGGGGGTGAGGCGCCAGCCGCATGGCTGCACGTCGACGCGGCGCAGTTCTTCTTCCAGCACCTGGCGGCAGCGCGCGGCGGCATCGGCATCGTCGCGCGGCAGGAACACGTTGCCGGCAGCGAAGCGCGCGCCGACCGCGATGCCGGCCTCGCGCGCCAGCGCGCGCAGGAACGGCTCGGGTTTGCGGATCAGCAGGCCGCAGCCGTCGCCGGTGAGGCCGTCGGCGGCGACGCCGCCGCGATGGGTCATGCGCGACAGGGCGGCGATGGCGGTATCCACCAGTGCCCGCGAAGGTTGGTCGTCGAGTTGCGCGACCATGCCGAAACCACAGGCATCGCGCTCGTCTTGGGGGTCGTAGAGCCCGTGGCGGTTGCGGGGGGCCATGTCTGCCTCTGAAAGCGATCCGAAGGAACGCGGCGACACTCGCCCCCGCTCTGTCCTGGAGCGCTTCTTGAGGTCACCGGAATCCCGACTAAAACATAGTTGGTGCGGTGCCGCAATACACCGTTACACCTGCAACTTCAGCGCTGGCGGCGGCGCTGTCGCCGCCGCCGCGCCGGGCGTCCTGGCGGCGCCCCCGGGCCTGTCCTTGTGCGTGCCCGGGACTGTGTCATTGCCCGTCATGGACAGACGTCCACTCCCTCGCACTTCCTTGCCCCGGGCGCGCGCAAGGGTGGCGCGACCTGCCCGGGAATGAGGACAGGCCCTAGCCGCAGCGCACGCCGGTGATCTGGTTCTTCTCGTCGACCTCGATGTTGAGCCGTTCGCCGTTGAACTCCATGGTCACTGCCTGGTTCGGCTTGAGCACGCGCGCGGTCTTGGCGCCGGTGTCGCTGCGCGCCTGGTCCAGCAGCGCCGGCGCGAAGGTCTGGCCGACCAGGCCCTGCGCCTGCGAGGCATCGCAGGTGCCCACCGGCGGGGCGTCCGGTGCGTTGGCCGGGTCCGGCGCGGCGGCCTGCTGCGCGGCGGCCTGGGCCTTGGCGCTCACCTGTTCCTGCTCGTCCGGCGGCGGCGCGCCGCAGGCGGCCAGGGCCAGCGCCAGGCAGGCCGTGCCGAGCAGGCCGGCACGCGTGGACGCACGGGAGGAAAGGAGGTTGCTCATCGGGGCTCCTATGGCTGGAGGGAAGAGGGGTGAAGCATAGAGCGTGTGATGCGCTTTGCGTTGCCGTCGTCTCGCCGGGCGACGGCAGGCGCCGGCGCAGCGCAGGTTCCGGTGGCGACAGGATCGGACACCGCGCGTTCGCCAGGCGTTAACCGGCACGTTGACACGCCTTGCGGGAATGACTTGAGCTGCGACGCGTGATGTCCAAGGCGCGCCGACCGCGTCGGGCGTCGGGACTGAAGTCCCTCCCACAAGGACCGCAGTACTTCCGCAGCGGTGGACCGATATGCCGCAGGCGGCAATCGCTCACGCGGCCTAGCCGCGGCACTGCCGACAATCGATGCTCGTGGAACCGGCGGCGCGGGCCGCGGTTCCGGCTTCCGGAGGTCCGATGTCCAACGCGTCCCGTTCCACCGCCGCGGCCGAGGCGGCGCGTGCCCGCCAGTCCCGCCAGGCCGCCAGCAGCGCGGGCCTGGTCTATGTCAGCGATCAGGAGCCGGGCATCGTCCGCCGCCGCGCCGGCAAGGGCTTCGGCTACCGTCTGCCGGACGGCAGCGCGGTGCGCGATGCGGCCACCCTGCAGCGCATCCGCCAACTGGCGATCCCGCCGGCCTACACCGAAGTGTGGATCTGCACGCGCGACAACGGCCACCTGCAGGCCACCGGCCGCGACGCGCGCCGGCGCAAGCAGTACCGCTACCACGCCGACTGGGCGCAGGTGCGCGGCGACGGCAAGTTCGAGCGCATCGTCGCCTTCGGCCAGGCCCTGCCGCGGCTGCGCCGGCGCCTGCGCCGCGACATGGCCCTGCCCGGCTACCCGCGCGACAAGGTGCTGGCGATGGTGGTGGCGCTGATGGCCGAGACCCTGGTGCGCGTGGGCAACGCCGAATACGCGCGCAGCAACCGCTCCTACGGCCTGACCACGCTGCGCAATCGCCACCTGGCGTTCGTGAAGGGCGGCCGTGCGCGGCTGCAGTTCCGCGGCAAGGGCGGCCAGGAGCACGACATCGAGGTCGACGACGTGCACCTGGTCAAGCTGATCCGTGGCTGCCAGCAATTGCCGGGGCAGGCGCTGTTCCAGTACCGCGACGACGACGGCCAGCTGCAGCCGGTGGACTCCGGCGAGGTCAACGACTACCTGCGCGAGGCGATGGGCGAGAGCTTCACCGCCAAGGACTTCCGCACCTGGGGCGGCACCCGCGCCGCGCTGCAACGGCTGGCCGCGCTGCCGCTGCCCGACACCGGCGGCGAGCGCGCGCTGGCGCAGGCGCAGAACGCGGTGATCCGTGAGGTGGCCGAGGCGCTCGGCAACACCCCGGCGGTGTGCCGCAAGGCCTATATCGACCCGTGCGTATTCGACGGCTGGCGCTGCGGGCGCCTGCACGGCCTGTGCGAGGGCGTGCGCGGCGAACGGCAGTGGGATCTGATCACGCTGAAGTACCTGGGGCGGGCACGCACCGCGGCACGCAAGGCGGCCAAGGCCGCCGATCGCAGCTCGGCCAAGGCGCCGCCGCTGCGCAAGGGCGCACGTGCTGCGCGCAAGGGCGCTGCGGCGGGCGCGCAGGGCAGCGGTACCCGCGCCAAGCGCAAGACCGCAACTCCCGCACGCAAGCGCGCCTGAGCACCGCGCCGCCGCGGGCGCGGCGGGCGGGCCCGGCGACGCGGATCAGCCGCAATACACGGTAGTGATGTTGTTGGTCGGGCCGATCTCGACGGTCAGGCGGTCGCCGCCGGTCTCGCGCGCGCCGCGGTTGGCGCTGTCCACGCCGCTGGCGGTGGCGCCGTTGTCGCTGACACTGCTCCTCACCACCTGCACCTTGAGACTGTCGCTGTCGACGCGGGCGCGTTCGACGGTCATGCGCGAGGCGGCCAGGCCGACGGCGCCGCGCACCTTGTCGATATGGCATTGGCCGGAGATGACCCCGTCGATCGGCTGCACCTGCGCCACCTGGGTGGTGCTGCAGGCGCCGAGCAACAGCACGGCGGCGAACGGGGCGAGGCGGGCGAGCGGGTGGCGGATCATGGGGCGTCTCCTTCGATCGATGGCGCGAGCCTGTCGCGGCGCATGTTTGCGCCGCATGAAGAGATCGCGCCGGCGGTTTCACCGGTCGTGGCCGCCGGCGGGGACAGACTCGGGATTCCCCCAGCAACCGGAGCCGATCATGGCCACCTGCGATGTCTGCGGAAACGACGACGACCAGGCCTTCACCCTGACCCAGGGCGCGCGCAGCGGTACCTTCGATTCGTTCGAGTGCGCCATCCACGCCTTCGCCCCGCGCTGCAGCCACTGCGAGTGCCGCATCGTCGGCCACGGCGTGCAGGCGGGCGAGCGCATGTTCTGCTGCGCGCACTGCGCCCAGCACGCCGGCGTCAGCGGTCTCGCCGACCGCGCCTGAGCGACGCCCGTTCCTTCCCTTCGAGGGGGACTGCGCGATTGCGTCCTCCTCCCGCATCCGGAGTATTGCCGATGGCCTCCCGCAAGCGTCCTGCCGCCACCAAGTCCGCCCCGTCCAAGCGCGGTGGCGCCGTGGCGTCGTCCAGCGCCAAGACCGTGCAGCAGCAACGCGCACTGCAGCGCGCGGTCGATGCCGGCGACGCCAAGCCCAAGCCCAAGCGCGCCAAGCCGGGCGACGCCGGCCAGGCCGGGCCGCGCAAGCAGCCGCAGCGCATGCCCAGGCAGCACCTGGCCAAGCCGGGCAACGAGCACGAGCTGGCGCTGCAGCCGCGCTTCGAGGCGCCGGAATACGTGGGCAGCGGCAAGCTGCGCGGCATGAGCGCGATCGTGACCGGTGCCGACTCGGGCATCGGCCGCGCGGTGGCGGTGCTGTTCGCGCGCGAGGGCGCGGATGTGGCGGTGCTGTACCTGGACGAACACGAGGATGCGCAGGTCACCCGCCAGCACGTCGAGAACGAAGGCCGCCGCTGCATCACCATCGCCGGCGACGTGAAGGATCCGGCGTTCTGCGAGGACGCGGTGGCGCAGACCGTCAAAGCCTTCGGTGGGCTCGATGTGCTGGTCAACAACGCCGCGTTCCAGTTGCATTGCGATGCGCTGGAGGACCTGAGCGAGGAACATCTGCAGGAGACCTTGCAGACCAACATCGCCGGCTATTTCCACATGGCGCGCGCGGCGCTGCCGCATCTCAAGCGCGGCTCGGCGATCGTCAACAGCGGTTCGGAGACCGGGCTGTTCGGCAGCAAGTCGCTGCTGGACTATTCGGCGACCAAGGGCGCGATCCATGCCTTCACCATGGCCCTGGCCAGCCAGTTGCAGCCGCGCGGCATCCGCGTCAACGCGGTCGCGCCGGGGCCGGTGTGGACGCCGCTCAATCCCGCCGACAAGCCTGCGGAGGACGTGGCCGAATTCGGCAAGCAGAACCCGATGGGACGCCCGGCGCAGCCGGAGGAGCTGTCGCCGGCGTACGTGTTCCTGGCCTCGCCGATCACCGCCAGCTACATCAATGGCGCGATCCTGCCGGTGATGGGTGGGCCGACGGGCTAGTGGGTGGGTTTGCGGGTGAGTTGGCTGGCGGTCGGACCCTCACCCCAACCCCTCTCCCGGCGGGAGAGGGGCTTTGATTCCCTTCTCCCATCGGGACCATGCCCCCTTTTTGGGGGAAGGTGCCCCGCAGGGGCGGATGAGGGTACGGGTCGCTTGTGTTCAATCTCAGCGAGTCGCTACTCGCCTTACCCTCACCCCAACCCTCTCCCGGGGGAGAGGGGCTCGGCTTTTCCCTTCTCCCCTCGGGAGAAGGTGCCCCGAAGGGGCGGATGAGGGTACGGTCGCTCGTGTTCGATCTCAGCGAGTCGCTTCGTGTCGGACCCTCACGCCAACCCCTCTCCCGACGGGAGAGGGGCTTTGCTCACTCCGTTTCGGCCCAGCGCGCCAGGTTTTGCTTCAGCGCGTCGATGCCGGCCCACGGATCCTTGCGGCGTCGTTTCAGCTTGGCGGGGACGTCGCGCAGCTTGAAGGCGTCGGCGCGGTGCAGCCTGGACAAGTCGCTCCAGGCCAGCGGCATCGCCACCGGCGCGCCGGCGCGGGCGCGCAGCGAGTAAGAGGCCACGGCGGTGGCGCCGCGACCGTTGCGCAGGTAGTCGATGAAGATGCGCTGGTTGCGCAGGCGCTTGCTGGCGGTGGCGAGGAAGCGGTTCGGTTGCGACTGCGCCAGCGCGTCGGCGAAGCCGTGGGCGAAGTGCTTGGTCAGGTCCCAGTCGCAACCCGGAGCCAGCGGCACCACCACGTGCAGGCCCTTGCCGCCGGACACGCGCAGGAACGACTCCAGTTCCAGTTGCGCGAGCAACTTGCGGATGTCGGTGGCCGCGCGCTTGACCTCGGCGAAGGGCACGTCCGGGCCCGGGTCCAGGTCGAACACCACGCGGTCGGCACGCTCCGGGGACGCGGCATGCGCGCCCCACGGGTGGAACTCCAATGCATTGAACTGCACCAGTTCGAGCAGCCCGGCCGCATCCTCGACCACCAGGTACTCGGCCTGGGTGCCGCTTTCTTCCTTCAACCGCACCGACGACACCAGTTCCAGCCCGGCGGTGTGGTGCTTCTGGAAGAAGCACGCGCGTTCGGCACCGGCGGGGCAGCGGATGATCGACAGCGGGCGACCGGCGATCTCCGGCAGCAGGTGATCCATCACCGCACTGTAGTAGTCCCAGACCTCGCGCTTGGTCGCGCCGATGTCGGGGAAGACCACGCGGCCCGGGCTGGACAGGGTCGGCGGCGTGCGCGCGGTGCCCGTGGCCGCGACGTCGCGCTTGCTGCGCCGGGGACCGCTGGTCTTGGTTTCGCTCGACTTCGCCGCCTTCGCCGCCTTGGTTGCCTTCGTTGTTTTGACCGTTGCGTCTGCCCTGGCTTTCCTGGCCGCCGGCGTCACCCGCGCCGCCGCCGCGCGCGGTGCCGGTGCGTCGGCATCGCCCAAGTCGGTGATGTCCTTGTCCGGACGCACCGCCTTCAGCGAGGCCTGGCGCAGCAACTGCTGTCCGCCGATGCCGCGGTAGAACACCTCCACCACGAAGCGCGGCGCGAACCAGCGCGCGCTGCGCAGGTCGGTCTCGGTGGTCGGCACGTGCACGCTGGGCGTGGCGCTGCCGGCCTTGCCGATCAGTGCGGTCAGCTCGCGCAGCAAGGCATCGGAGAAGCCGGAGCCGACCCGCCCGACATACAGCCAGCCATGCTCGGGATCCGGCCGCGCCAGCAGCAGCGAGCCGAAGCCGCTGCGGCTGCCCTTGGGTGCGGTGTAGCCGACCACCGCGAATTCGTCCGAGCGCAATTGCTTGGTCTTGCGCCAGTCGTCGCTGCGGCCGCCGTGGTAGCCGCGGTCGGCGCGCTTGGAGACGATGCCCTCGAAGTGCTGCGCGCCGGCGAGCTGGAACGCCGCGTCGCCGTCGCCGTCGATGTGCGAGCTGAAGGCCAGGTGCGCATCGGCGTTCTGCAGCAGCCGCTGCAGCAGCGCCTTGCGTTCGGACAGCGGTGCGGCGGCGATGTCGATGCCGTCCAGGTGCAACAGGTCGAACAGGGCCAGCGCGAGCTTGCCCTGGCGCTCGCCGGACAGCACCGCCTGCAGCAGGTTGAAGTCCTCCTTGGTCCCCTTGCCGGCGATCAGTTCGCCATCCAGCGCCGCCGAGCGCAGGCCCAGCGCGGCGATGGCATCGCGGATCTCGGGAATCCTGTCGGTCCACTGGATCGCGTTGCGCGACCACAGCCGCACCACGCCGTCGGCGACAGTGGCCAGGATCCGGTAGCCGTCCCACTTGATCTCGTGGATCCACTGCGCGCCCTGTGGCGGCGCGTCGCCCAGCCGGGCCAGCTGCGGCGCGAACGGTCCGTCCGGCGCCGCCGCCGGCACCGCGCCGGGCAGCGCCTCGGCCAACTTGGCCCAGTTCGTCCGGCGGCCCTTGCGCACTGGCGCCACCACCGTGACCTTGCGCTTGTCCGGTTTGCCGGCGCCGGCGCGCTTGACGTCCTGCGCCGGCGCCGCGGTGACATCGGCCAGCAGGTCGTCCGCCTCCAGGTCGCCGGCGAAGGCGTCGTCCTCCTTGAACAGCAGCCACTGCGGCTGCCGCGCCGGCTTGCCCGAGCGCACCAGGTGCCAGCCGCCCTTGAGCTTGTCGCCGAACAGTTCGAAGCGCAGATGACCCTTGGCCAGTTGCGCCTCCGGATCGTCCGCGCTGCTCCACACGCCGTGATCGAACTGGGCGACGTGGCCGCCGCCGTATTCGCCCTGCGGGATCTCGCCCTCGAACGTGGCGTAGTCCAGTGGATGGTCTTCCACTTCCACCGCCATGCGCTTGACCTTGGGGTCGTAGCTCGGCCCTTTCGGCACCGCCCAGCTCTTCAGCGCATCGCCGACCTGCAGGCGGAAATCGTAATGGCGGCGGCTGGCGTGGTGCAGCTGCACGACGAAGATCGGCCGCTGCCCCGCCGGCACCGGCTTGCCCGGCTCCGGTTCGCGGGTCTTGTCGAAGCGGCGCTTGCGGCGGTAGTCGGCGAGGCTCATGGCGCGGGCCCGGCCCGCGTCACGTGCGCAGGTGCGCGCGGACCGCCGCGGCGCTGCTGCCCACGGCCTGCACCGCGGCGCGCAACTCGTCGGCGGAGACGTGCAGTGCCTGCGTCCAGTCGCGCACTTCGCCGTCTTCGTGGAGGTTGATGCGGTCGCGATCGGGCGAACCGGTGTTGCGGGTGTAGTCGCTCATGCCGATGTCCTGCTGTGCAGAAGCCGCTGCGGTCGTGGGGCGCACACCGCAGAGCGCGGCGGCGAGGTCCGACGGACGCGGCATGCGTCGGCGGACCGGTGCGGAAACTTCTAGTCGCGCCGCCGTGGCACCGCCGTGAACGCCGTGTCAGTCCGATGCATGCGCGTCGCTGGCGTGGGGCGCGCGTGCCGCTGCCTCAGAACGCCAGCGAGGTACTGAACAACACCTGCCGCGGCGCGCTGCGCTGCAGCGTCTGGTAGTCGCCGGCGAACGCCGAGCCGGCGATGTTGGCGGTACCGATGTTGTGGCGATCGAGCAGGTTGCTCACGTCCAGGCGCAGTTCCAGGCCGGGCAGCGGGCTGTCGGACCCCAGCGTGTACGCCGCGTACGTGTTGACCTGCCAGAACGCCGGTACGCGCAGGTCGTTCTCGTAGGTGAAGGGCTGATGCAGGTACTCGGTGCTGGTGGCGCCGAAGCGCCAGTGGCGCACATGCGCCGACAGGTCGCTGACCAGCGACAGTTGCGGATAGCCCGGCTGCGCCTTGCCCTGGATCGGATAGACGTTGCCGTCGACGACCACGTCGCGGTCGTAGACCGAACGCGCCAGCGCCACGCCTTGGTAGAACTGCAGGTGCGGGGTGAGGTCGACGGTCACGCCCAGGTCGGCGCCGAAGGTGTGCATCTTCGGCATCACCTGCACGGTGTTGACCTGCGCGAACTGGGTGCCGACCGCGGCCGACAGCAGGCGATGGCGGATGTCGCCGTAGAACACGTCCGCGGTGACGGTGGCGCGGTCGAAGCGATGGGTGCCGCCGAGGGTGAGGTTCCAGTCCTGTTCCGGCTGCAGGTGGCGGGCGAGGCGGTCGAAGCTGGCCTGGTCGGGCACGGTCCAGGCCGAGGCGGTATAGCCGATGTTGCCGCGCTGGGCGACGCGGAAGCCGTTCATCGCGCTGCCCAGGTCGATGAAGCCGTCGGTCTGCGCGGTCGGGCTCCAGAACAGCGACAGGTGCGGCAGGAACGCGCTCTTCGCGCGCAGCGTGCCGGCCGCCGGCCGGTCCGGCCCATCGCCGACACCGCCGCCGCTGGTGCGGAAATCCACCGCCTTGGCGCCAAGGCCCAGCACCAGCGTGTCGCTCAGCGCGATGTCGTCGTGCAGGTACACCTGGCGCGCGCGGGTGGTCCACTGCGAGACGTTGTCGGTCTTGAACGCCGGGCCGTACACATCCCACGGCCCGGTGGTGCGCAGCGGCCGGCCCTGCCCCAGCAGCGGTTCGGTGTACCAGGACGTCGCCGCGTCGGCGCTGCCGTGCTCCTGCCAGAGGCCGGCGCTGAGCGTGTGCCGGCCATGCACATAGGTCAGGCTGAGCAGGCCGCCGGTGCGCCGCAGGTGCGGCGCCTGCACCTGCTCGGAGAACGGCGCAGCGTCGGGCGAGGGCGTGGTCGGATCGCTCAGCGTGGCGTGGGTGCGGCTGCGCGCGCTGTAGAGCTGCACGCGCCCGCTGAGCGCGTCGGAGATGCGGAAGTCGTGCGCGAGCGAGGCGATGCGGTCGTCGGTGACCTGGCCGGTGTCGTACGGCAACAGCCCGGCCAGCGTGCCGCAGTGGTAGACGCCGCAGGATGCGCCGGCGTTCTGCGGCAGGGCGATGGCGTAGGCCCTGGCGTAGTCGGGATAGAGACTGTCGGCGCGCCAGCCGAGCTTGCCGAGCATGTCGAAGGACAGGTTGTTGTAGCCCCACATCGCCGCGTGGCTGGCCGACAGGAACACGGTGAACGTGCCCCAGGCCACGTCCTGGGTCGCCTTCAGGTCGCCGCGCAGGAAGCGCTGGGTGCCGCCGCCCTGGTATTTGTCCGCGCCCAGCCGTTGCAGGTCGACCTGCAGCTTCGGGCCGTTGTCGCCGAGCTGCCCACTCTGCGCGGAGACCGTGGTGACCTGGGTCGCGTCGCTACCCACGCCCTGCTTGAGGCGCAGGCCGGGCGTGTCCTTCGGTTCGCCCAGGCGGTACTCCAGCGCGCCGCCGTTGGCGCTGCTGGAGAACACGCTCACCGGTGCCGCGCCGGGGCTGACGGTGATGGTGCCGATGGCGTCCGGCACGCCGACGTTGACCACGCTGGTTCCGGTCAACGACAGGAAGCCGCTGTCGTTCAACGGCACGCCTTCGAAGGTGATGCCCATTTCGTTCATGCGGAACCCGCGCACGAACAGGCTGGTGGCGGAGACGTCCAGGCCCAGCCCGTCGGTGGCGGTGTAGCTGGCGCCGGGCACGGTCTTCAGCCGCGCCAAGCCGTTGCTGCCGGCGACGTCGGCGTCCATGTCGCCGGCATTGATGACATAGCGGTTCGGGCCCACCACCTGGGTGGGCGCCACCGCCGCCGCGTGCGGCGAGGCCACCACGTCCAGCGCGGACAGCGTGGTCGGCGTGGTGTCGGCGTTGCTGCTGGCAGCCGCCTCCGCGGCCTGCGCCGTGGAGGCGGCGAGGCAGGCGACCAGCGCCGTAGACAACAACGACGGTGCGCCCGCGTACCTGAGGCGATGCGGTGCAGAGATCGGCAGGGCGGCGGCGCGGAGACGGGAGGAGGTCGCATGCATGGTCGGATCCGGCGTGGAGTGGGAAGCGGTGGCGCCCGCGCGCACCCAGCGCAGGACCGCCTGTTCGCGGCGGCGTCCGGCTGGCTGTGCGTTTGCGATGACAGTGCGCCGACGGTGCGGCGCGGACCCGGGGAGGTGGCGCGCGGCAGGTGCGGCGGCCCGCTCCGGATCGATGGAGGCGAACGGCGCAGCTGCGGCAGCGCGCTTCCCGCGGTGAATACAGCGGCGTGAAGCGATGCAGGAAATTCTTGCATCGCATGTGCGCTTGCACCATTGCGCGTTGGTACAGCGCTGCCTGCTGCGCGTATGCGATGCGATACCTGGGTATAGGGCGCTGGTGCCGCTGCGCGAACGAGGATGGATCAGCGCCGACGTCTACGGCGAATGCATGCACGGTGGCCGGGGGGCGACCTCATGCTGCTGTACGCGTGCGCGAGACATGGGGCCGAATGCTCAGGACCGATGCGATTCCACCGGCAGGCGCCGGGTGCGACTGGCCTCGCGGAGCGGCGCCATCGCCAGGCTTGCAGACGCCTGCCGCCCATGACCTGCGACCTATTGACGACAGTTGTCGTCACGGGTAGCTTTGCCGACACGTGTAGTCATCGGGGTGGGCGGATGCGCCGCAAATCGATCGGGGACCAGGAACTGGCCCTGCTGCAGTACATCGCCGAACACGGCGATGCCACTGTCGGCGAGGTCGCCGCCGGGTTCGGCGAGGCGCGCGGGCTGGCGCGCTCGACCGTGCTGACCATGATGGAGCGCCTGCGCGCCAAGGCCTATCTGCGTCGCCGCCAGGTGCAGGGCGTGTACCGCTATGCCGCCACCAGCGGCCAGGACGACGTGGTGCGCAGCGCGGTCGGCAGCTTCGTCGAGAAGACCCTGCAGGGCTCGGTCTCGCCGTTCGTGGCGTGGATGTCGCAGCGCGCCGAGGTCAGCGACACGGAACTGGCCGAACTGGAGGCACTGGTGGCCAAACTGCAATCGCAACGGCGAGAGGACTGAGCCATGCACAGCCTGGTGGGGACGGAGGTGTTCGAGAGCCTGCTGTCGCGCCTGCTGGCGACCAGTCTGCAGACGCTGGTGCTGGTCGCGCTGATCTGGGCGCTGTGCCGCTGGCTGCCGACCCTGCCGGCGGCGACGCGTTGCCGGTTGTGGTGGCTGGTCGCCGCGCAGAGCGTGCTCGGCCTGCTGTGGGCTGGCGCGGTGCAGTTGCCGGTACTGCCGGCCGCGCCGACGCAGATGGCGGCGGTACCGGCGGCCGTCGCCACTGTGCCGGCGACGCCGGCAGGCGCTGCGGCGCCGCACGTGTCCGCTGCGGTGCCCGCGCAGATCAACGTCAACGCCACCGCTGCCACCGCGGCGATCGCCGCACCCCCGGCCACGACATCCCTGGCGGCCTGGCCGTGGGCGCAGGCGCTGGTGGCGCTGTGGCTGGCCGGCGTGCTGGTCTGCGCCGCGCACAGCGTGCTGGCCTACCGTCGCAGCCGCCAGCGTGCACGCGAGGCGGCGCCGTGCACCGACACCGCCCTGCTCGGTGCGCTGCGCCTGGCGGCCGAGGCCCACGGCCTGCGCCAGCCGCCGCAGCTGCGGCTGTGTGCGCGCACCGATTCGCCGCAACTGATCGGGCCGTGGCAGCCGGTGCTGCTGTTGCCGGCGCGGCGCATGGACAGCCTGCGCGCCGACGATCTGGACATGGCGCTGACCCACGAACTGGTGCACCTGCAGCGCCGCGACCTGTGGTGGGGGCTGCTGCCGGCGGTGGCGCAGCACCTGTTCTTCTTCCATCCGCTGGTGCACCTGGCCAACCGCGAGTACGCCCTGGCCCGCGAGGCGGCCTGCGATGCGGCCGTGGTCGCCGGCCACCGCCATTGCCGTCACGACTACGCGCGGCTGCTGGTGCAGCTGGGTGTGGCACCGCGGCCCAGCGCCGGCCTGGCCAGCGCTTCGCCGACCTTCCTGAGCCTGAAACGGAGATTGCTGATGCTGCAGACCACGTCCGCCTTTCCGCGCCTGGGCGCGGCCCTGATCCTCGGCGCAGTGACCGTGTTCGGCGTGATGCCGCTGCGGCTGGTGGCGCAGCCCGGCCATGCGCCGGCCGCCGGCAAGCCGGCTCCCGCCCTCCCGGCGCAGGCCGCGGCGCCAGCGAGCGAATACACTGCCGATGACGCGGCCCGCGAAGCGGCGCTTGCGGCGGCGGAGGCGCAGGCTGCCATGGCGGCTGCAGATGCAGCGGAGCAGGCAGCCGACGCGAGCGCAGCGGCGCAGGAGCCTGAGAGGGAAGCCGCGAACGCGGCGGCCGCGGAGGCGGCCGATGCGGTCGACATGGGGGACGCCGGTGCCGCCGCCCGCGCCGCCAACGTGCCCGCAGTACCGCCGCCGCCGCCCGCGCCGCCTGCGCGGCCTGCAATGGTGGTCCCGGCGGTCCCGGCGGTCCCGGCGCCGCCGCCGGCCATCGGCTCGCGGATCAGCACGCGGTCGATGCAGAAAACCCGCAACGGTCAAATCGAACAGTCGTATGTCCGGGTCAAGGGCAACCATTCGACGATGAGTGGCAGCAGCGACGAACTCGCCAGCATGAAGCGCGAGACCCAGGGCGATGGCCTGTGGTTCCGCCGCGGCGGCAAGCGCTATGTGGTGCACGATCCTGCGCTGCTGGCCCGCTTCGATGCCCTGTTCGAGCCGATCGGCAAGCTGGGCGCGCAGCAGGGCGAGCTCGGCAAGCGCCAGGGAGCACTGGGCCGAGAGCAGGGCGAGCTGGGTCGTGAACAGGGCAAGCTGGTCCGGGAGAGCATCGCGCTGGCGGCGGACCGCATGGACTCCAACGGCATTGCCGCCAAGGCGCAAGCACGTGCCCAGACCGAACTGGCGCAGCGCCAGGACGCGCTGTCGGCGAAGATGCGCGCGCTCGGCGAACAGCAGGCCGCGCTGGGCCGTCAGCAGGGCGAACTGGGTGCGCGTCAGGGCGAATTGAGCGCGCAGATCGATCGCGAGGTCGACCGCCTGTTCGATGCCGCCATCGCCGCGGGCAATGCGCAGCGGCTGGAGTGATGTCGCCGGCGGCGTGCGCAGCGCCTACGCCGACGCGGCCGCCGCCAGCGCGCGTTCTTCGGCCTCGGCGGCGACCAGGCGCTGCAGCAGCAGCGCCAGCGTGACCACGTCCTGGTGGTTGTGTGCGGCGACGCGGCGCAGGTTGCGCGCGTTGCCGCCGCGCAGGTAGCTCAGCCACGCCGCTGGCGCTTCCGAGCCCGGCAGGTCGTCCTCGCGCACCACGCGCAGCAATTGCCGCTCGATGGTGGCGAGCTTGCAGTTCTCCCAGGTGCCGCGGTAGCGGCGGCGGGTGGGATGCAGCAGATCCACGTGGTCCAGCGCCGACAGCGGATCGGCGCAGCGCGCCAGCCGGTAGCGGGTCTTCAACAACGGCGCGTCGTAGCAGCGGCCGTTGTAGCTGGACAGCACGGTGCCCGGCCGCAGCCAGGCGCGGAACGCTTCCAGCATCGCTTTCTCCGCGCCCATCGTTGCCATCAGCAACTGGCGGATGCGCAGGCCCGGGCCGTCGGCCGGATGCACGCTCCAGTCGGCCGCGCCGATCATGAAGGCGCGGGTGCCGGTGCCGCCGGCCAGGCCGGTGGTTTCGGTGTCGAAGAACAGCAGGTCGGTCGGTTCCACCGCATCCTCGCGGCGGGCGAAGGCCAGCGACAGCGCGCCGGCGGGGATCGGCTGCGGCAGGAACGCCTCGATCAGGTGCAGCCCGGGTGCGATCTCCACCCCGGGCAGGTGCCGGTCCGGCGCCGCGGCCGGTTTGCGTGCGGATGCAGCCGCGGTGGGCGCGACCGCACGCTCGCGCAGGCCGAGCAGGCGCCGCAGCGCGGACACATCGGTGCCGCCGCGGTCGAACGGGGCGATGGCGATGGGTGGCGCCACGGCGGTGTCGGTGCCGCCACCGCGTGCGGGAGCAGGGGGCGTGCGTGCGGCCGCCGTTGCCGTTGCGCGCGATGCGTCGTCGCCGCGCATCGCTGCCGGCGCCTGTCGTGGCGCGTGCGGGGTCGCTGCTGCTGCAGTGCCTGCACGTGACGCGGGAGCCGCGTCGGCCGTGGTGCGGCTGCCGGAGGACGCCGGCGCGCGCTCGGCGCTGGCGTCGCCGGCCTGCCGGCGCAGCGCGCGCAGGCGTTCGAGGCTGATGCTCATGCGCTCCACTCCGGCAGCGCATCGGCATCGGCATTGATGGCGATCGTGGTTGCGCCGTGCGCGTCCAGCGCCGTGTCGTCCTCGCCGTCGAGCAACAAGCGCAGCACGCGCAACGCCAGCGCCCGCGGCGTGGTCGCGCTTTCCTCCTGCGCGGCCAGCACCGGGCCGACGCAGGCCGGGCAGCCGGCCACGCAGTCGCAGCCCTGCACCAGTTCGCGCGCGCGCTGCACCAGTTCGGCCTGGCGCCGCCACAACGGCTCGCTGAGGCCGACGCCGCCGGGGAAGTTGTCGTACAGGTACACGGTGGGCACGAACTGCTGCAGTTCGACGCTGGCCGGCTCGCCGCTGTCGCCACCGCGCAACTGGCCGCGGCCCTTGGCGTCGGCCACCGCGAACCAGGCGCCGTCGCCGTCGCCCACCGCCTGCTGCAGATCGCGTGCGTCGGCCATCACCGCCACCGTGGCCACCACGTGCAGCGCGTAGGCCGCGCCCAGGAAACCATCCAGCGCGTCCTGCTTGCTGCCGAACGCCTTGAGCAGGGTCGCCTGCGGCAACTGCCACCACACCGCGGTGGTGTGCAGTTCCTGGTCGGGCAGGTTGACCGGGCCGTAGCCGATGTTCTCGTGGGTGTAGTAGCGGATCTTCTTGTAGCCGGCCACGCGCCGCACCACGTGCACCTCGCCGTGGTGCGCGTCGCCGCGCCCGGCCGCGCCGCCGTCGAAGCGGTCCAGCACCTTGAGCTTGGTGAAGTCGATGCTGTCGGTGTAGTAGTCCACGTGGGTGCGGGTGACGTAGGCCTTGCGGCCTTCCCAGTCGAGCTTTTCCACCTGGTAGGGCGTGCTCTGCACCATGTGGATGGCGCCTTCGTACAGGGTCAGCGCGGCGGCCGAATAGTCCACCTCGGCGATGATCTGCTGCTTGCCGTCGGTCTTGTCCACCACCACGAAGTTGCCGTCGGCCACCGAGCGCAGGCTCACCGCATTGGCCGGGTAGCTGTCGGCGATCCACTCCCAGCGGTCGCCTTCCTGGTGCACCACCTCGCTCTCGGCCAGCGCTTCCAGGAACACCGCGGGGTCCACCGGGCCGAACGCCTCGCCGGCGACGAAGGTCAGCTCGAACGCGGCGCAGCGGATGTGGTCGAACAGGATCAGCGGCTGGTCCGGGGCGATGCGGGCGTGTTCCGGCGAGGCATCGGCGAAGAAGTCCGGGTGCCGCACCACGTACTGGTCCAGCGGCTGCGAACTGGCCACCAGCACGCCCAGCGCCGGCTGCTGGCGGCGCCCGGCGCGGCCGAAGCGCTGCCAGGTGGCGGCGACGCTGCCGGGGTAGCCGTTGAGCACCACCACGTCCAGCGCGCCGATGTCCACGCCCAGTTCCAGCGCCGAGGTGGAGACGATGCCGTCGATGCTGCCGGCGCGCATCGCCCGCTCGGCCTCGCGACGCTCGCTGGGCAGGTAGCCGCCGCGGTAGGCGCGGATGCGCGGCGGCTTGCGCGGGTCGTGGTCGAAGATGTCCTTCAGGTACTTGGTCAGCACCTCCACCATCAGCCGGGTTTGCGCGAACACCAGGGTCTTGAGCCCGGACTTGATCGCGATGCGCGCGATGCGGTTGCTCTGCGAGCGCGCCGAGGCGCGCAGGCCCAGGTCGGCGTTGACCACCGGCGGGTTCCACAGCAGCACGTGCTTGTCGCCGCTGGGCGCGCCGGAGTCGGTGATGGCGTGCACGCGCTGCTCGATCAGCGCCTCGGCATGCGCGCGCGGGTTGCCGATGGTGGCCGAGCACAGGATGAACTGCGGCGTGACGCCGTAGAACGCGCAGATGCGCTTGAGCCGGCGCAGCACGTTGGCGACGTGGCTGCCGAACACGCCGCGGTAGGTGTGGATCTCGTCGATCACCACGTAGCGCAGGTTCTCGAAGAACTGCGCCCACTTGGTGTGATGCGGCAGGATCGCCTGGTGCAGCATGTCCGGGTTGCTGACCACGATGTCGCCGTGCAGGCGGATCGCCTGGCGCGCATCGCCGGGGGTGTCGCCGTCGAAGGTGAAGGCCTTCACCCCCAGGTCGCCGGCACGGTTGAGGTCCAGCAGCTCGGCCACCTGGTCCTGCGCCAGCGCCTTGGTCGGGAACAGGTACAGCGCCTTGGCCTGCGCGGTCATCGCCGCGGCCACCACCGGCAGCGTGTAGCACAGCGACTTGCCCGAGGCGGTGGGGGTAACGATGGCCACGTGCTCGCCGCGCTGCGCCGCGTCCCAGGCCTCGGCCTGGTGGCTGTACAGCTGCGCGATGCCGCGTTCGCGCAATGCGGCGGCCAGCGCCGGCGGCACGTCGTCCGGGATCGGCGCGTAGCGGCCGGCCTGGCCGGGGATGGTGAAGCTGCCGGTGATGCGGTCGTGGTAGCGGCGCTCCAGCCGCGCGCTGAGCAGCGCGCCATCGCGCGAGGGCATCCCGTCGGTGGTGGACAGGGCGCGCTCGGCGTCCTCGGTGCGCGGGGCTAGGGCGTGGGCGGGCATCGGCACGGCTCTCAAAGCGGAACAGGGAAGCGAAATCGCGTCTCAGGGTATGAGACGGGCGCCGTCGAGGCGAGACGGGCAGGCTGAGCGGATTCAGGCTGGGCGATTGCATGCGGAACGCATCGCTGTTCGCACTGCATGCGGCAGCCTATTGGCGATGCGTACCGGCCCTGCGCGTCTGTACCGACACAGCGGCCGTCTGCGCCGATGACACGCCCTCGGCAGCGCGTACTACGCAGATCAGGCTTGTGCCGATGGCCGTGTTCCGCGCGTGGCGCGAGGCTTTCGCTACCCGTCGTGCATGACGGACCCCGTTCACACACTCAGGAGCGAATGCCATGGTCACCGCCGAATTTCTGCAGGATAACGGCTTCAGCAACAAGGCGTCGGTCGACGCCAACATCTACATCAAGGATGTCACCAAGGCGCTGCCGTCTTCCGGCAACCTGCATGCGCATCTGAAGGTGACATTCGCCGATGCGCATCGGCTGGCGTTCGAAATCCACGGCACTATCCGCGTCGACGCAGACGCGCAGGCGCTGGGCAAACGTAGTGGCGACGACAGCAGCATCGGTCGCGCTCTGTGGGTGTACGCGGATGGCACGTTCCGCACGTCGGTCGAAGCCGCCTTTTGGCAGGAGCAGGGCGGCGTCACCCCGTCCCAGCTCAAGACCTATGCGCGTAAGCTGAAGGAACAAGTGCGGCAATGGGAGCAGGCACTGGAGCGCGAAGGTGCCGATAGCCATCCTTCGCCGGCAGGAAACAAGCGCGCACTCGACGATCTGGACACGCGCTATCCGCTCGGCAGGTAATCGCCAGCGCGGTCTTGGCAGGATGCTGCGCGTGGCGATGCAGGGATCAGCCGCTACGCGCGTATCCTGTGCGTCCCCCAGCACCAAGGCACCGCTTCCCGGAGTGCCGAAGATCGCCTTGTCCGCATCGACTTCCTCGCCAGCCCCGCACTACCGCACCGCCGCCGCGCGCCGCGCCGATCTGCTCGTGCATGCCGCCGGCCTGCTGCTGGCCGTGGTCGGCGGCGCGCTGCTGGTCTGGCGCGCCCATGCCAACGACGCGCTGATCGTGGCCACCAGCATCTACGCGCTGGGGCTGCTGACCATGTTCGCCTGCTCGGCGGCGTACAACTTCGCCCCGCCGCAGCGCCAGCCGGTGCTGCGCAAGCTCGACCACGCCGGCATCTTCGTGATGATCGCCGGCTCCTACACGCCGTTCTTCGTGCTGGCGCTGTCCGGCGCCTGGGTCTGGTCGATGACCCTGGCGGTGTGGGGCGTGGCGCTGTTCGGGGTGTTCGCCAAGCTGTTCCTGCCCGGCATCGCCAAGGGCTTCTGGGTGGCGATCTACCTGCTGCTGGGCTGGGCGGGCATGGCGGCGGTCAAGCCGATCGTGGCCGGGCTGGACACGCCGGTGCTGTGGCTGATCGCTGCCGGCGGGGCGATCTACACGGTGGGCGTGGCGTTCTACGTGCGCAAGTCGATGCTCTACAACCGCGCGATCTGGCATGCGCACGTGCTGGGCGGCGCACTGGCGCACTGGTGCGCGATCTGGCTGTGCCTGCGCCCGCTGTCGGCGACGTGAACGGTGGCGCCGATGCGCTAGAGATGGCCGTGCCGCGTCCGTAAGCTCGGGCGTCATGGACAGCATGCACACAGCGGATCCGAACGGCCGGCGCCTGCGCACGATGCTGGCAATCGCCTTGCTGGCGACGTGCGCGAATGTGCAGGCACAACAGGCCGCGCCCGCCGCACCGGCCGCTGCGCCGCCGCCGCCCTCGGTCGCACCGCCGTCCACATCCGATGCCGCCGCGCAGCCCGACATCCAGACCCTGGGCGAAGTGCGCGCGCTGCCGCCGGACGAGGGCGAGCCGCTGGACCTGTACCGCTTCAAGAATCCGGTGTCGCCGCCACCCAACCGCTTCGACAAGGACTGGCGTCCGCCGCCCTCGGTGGAGCAGGTCAGCCAGAGCGGCGGCTACATCGCGCTCGGTGTCTACTACCTGGCCGGCAAGGCGGCCAAGGGCCTGCACGCGCTGACCGGCGGCCCCGACCAGGTCCAGGCTGCCGTCGCGCGGCCACCTCCACAGCTGAGCGAGGCCGAACTGCAACGCGCCATGAAGGTGTGCGCGGAACAGGGTGGGGGCTGCGCGGTGGGCAGGTGAGAATTCCATACACCTCTGCGCGAGGCATGCATTGGTTGATGCGATGCTAGACGACGAGTCCCACTAGTTCATAGGGTTCTATGCGCAAAAGCAGCGGTTAGGCCCTTCCTAGCGAGCAAAACTGAACTGGCCAATTGCTTTCATTCAGATACTGAAACCAAGAAATAGTGGTCGAGGCCAGCAAAGGCCCCAACATGTAGTGGTTTTATCGAGCAATTCTCAAGTCCCGTGAGATGGTGCTGAATGAGGCCTCTGCCTCAATGAAAATTTTTGCCATTGCTCTGGGCCAATGCTTACTCTTAGGCCACAGGAACTCTGTTCAGATTCACGTTGTCAGACAAGCAACGTTTACTAGGGTACCAGTGTACTCCCCAGTTGCCTATGGAAGCATCTCATGAATAACCAAAATAGTCTCGGCGATCTAGCAACGGTCTTTGCAACTTTCGGGATTGATCCGGTCGAAAGGGATTTGCGAGAGCTGCGTGAGATTATGGGCACTTCTAGGCCAAGTGACAATATTTTCTACCGTACTGTTTTAACAAATGGTACGGGACGTATTAGGACAGATAGCAAGGAAGCTGATTATGCCGAATTGGAACGAAACATTAGCTGAGCTTCAGGCAAACTCCCAAGGGCCACATGATAGGCTCAGGCACAAATATTTAAAAAGATTGGCTCGGCATACCGGGCGGAATGTGCTGGTCTACTATTCTGGCTGGTTACAAAAAAGTGCGATGCAAGGGGTGGATTTTCACATCACAGATGCCGATAAAATAGGCTTCATGACGTGTTCAAAAGATCTTGATCGCTCAAAAGGCCTTGATTTATTCCTTCATACTCCGGGCGGGGATGTCGCGGCAACAGAATCGATCATTGACTATCTTCATTCCTTGTATAGCGGAAATATTCGAGCAGTAGTTCCTCAGATATCTATGTCTGGAGGAACTCTTATGGCTGTTGCTTGCAGAGAGATTTTAATGGGGCGCCAATCTAGCATTGGTCCTGTAGATCCTCAAATCGCAGGCATGCCTGCGCAAGGCATCCTTGAGGAATTTAAGCGCGCTGTAGACGAGGTCCAACAAAATAATGCTGCTATTCCCATTTGGCAGCCAATAATTCAAAAGTACTGGCCTACACTTATTACATCATGTGAGCATGCCGTAGATTGGTCAGACTCCCTATTGCGTGATTATTTGAAGAATTGTATGTTTCAGGGCGAAGCTCAAGCAGTTCTTGATCCAAAGTTAGATGCCATTGCAAACTTGCTTGGCAAGCAAAGTACTTCCAAAAGCCATAATCGGCATATCAATCCAGTAAAGGCTGCTGAATTGGGTTTGAAGGTCGTAAAACTTGAGGATGATCAAAAGCTGCAGGATTTGGTTTTAACTTTGCATCATTCGTTGATTTTGACTTTTGCACAAACGGCTGCGGTTAAAATAATAGAGAATGACCGAGGAGTTTCTTATCTGACTGCTGCGCAAGCAATAAATGCGTAGAGTTAATCTTTGATGCTGTAGTAGAGGAGGCGCAGCGCTTTTAGGCGGCAGGAGTCTGGCCATCGAGACGCAGCCAAAGGTGAGAGCAGGGCCGAGGACTTCCTACGCCCCTTCCATGTGGTGTGCTCCATGCCGCGCATGTCCCGCCTTATGGATAGCCGCTGCCCCTACTCTCAACGCCCGCCGCGCGTATAGCCTTCCAGTTCGTCGGCGCGGGAGCTGATCCGGCGCAGGGTGGCTTCGGCGCTTTGCAGGCCCGCCTCCTGGCCGCGTGCGCCGAACGCACGGTCGAGCTGTGCGGCCTGGTCGTTGGACTGCTGCCATGTGTACTGCGCGTCCATCAGGCGGGACCGGTCGGTACCGCTGATGCGGTAGCGCAGCTTGTCGTAGGCGCGGTCCAGGCGCTCCTGCTGCACGCGCTGTTCGCGCTGGATGCAGCGGCGGCTCTCGTCCAGGCCCTGGGCCTGCTTGCGGCAGTCGTGGTAGGTGGCGGACAGGCCATCGCGCGGTGCAGCGGCTTCGGCGCCGGCCGGCGGCATCTGCTGCAGTTGCTGCTGCATCTGCTGGATCTGTTGGGCCTGCTGCTGCAGCAGGCGCTGCTGTTGCTGCAGTTGCGCATCGCGCGGGTCGGTCTGCTGCGCGGCGGCATTGCCGCACACGCCGGCGACCATCGCGGCGATCAGCCAGGCGCGCAGCCGGCGCTGGTGCTGGGTTCCCTGGTGCTGGTGCATCGTCCTTCTCCTTCGATCGGCAACCGATCCTGCCGCGCGCCGCATCGCCGGCGCGCGGTCGAGGTGGGGCCAAGCATACGGGAAGGCGGTGATGGCTTCATGGCACGGCGATGCGGGCGCTCAGCGGGGAGACACCGCGCTCGTCGAAGGCTTCGACGGCGAACACGTAGTCCTGGTCGCGGTTCAGCGCCCGGATCTCCAGGTCGGTGCCGCGATCGGCGAACACCTGGTAGGTGAGGTTGAGGCGGTCGGCACGCAGGCCCCAGCGCACGTTGTAGCCGACGGCGCCGGGCACCGCCTGCCAGTGCACGCGGGCATTGCGGCGGTCGGCCTCGCGCTGCGCGACAACACCGGTCGGCGCCGGCGGCGGGGCGCCGTCGGCGTTGCCGAACACGCGCAGGTCGCTGATCGCCAGGTGGGCGGCGCCGACGTGGCCGTGCACGTAGCGGATGTAGCGGGTGCGCACCGGCGCGGGTAATTGCAGGTAGGCGTTGGGCCGGTCGCGGCGGTCGGCGCCGTCGCCGACCTCGGCCAGCGGCAGCCAGTGGCGGCCGTCGCGCGAGTGCTGCAGCCGGAACGCGGTGTAGATGTCCGGCGCATCGCCGTAGCGGCCGGCACGGTAGTCGGCGAAGTTGACCTGCACCGCGCGCACGCTGCGTTCCCCGCCCAGGTCCACGGTGAGGGTCTCGCCAGGCGCGTTGCGTGCGGCGACCCAGTAGCTGCGCGGATCTTCGTCGGTGGCGCGGTCGGCGGCGAAGCCGTCCAGGGTGGACGAGGCGGTGGCCGGCTTGCGGTAGGACAGCAGCATCCAGCCGGTGAACAGCGCCTCCGGGTCGGCCACCGGGCCGTCCGGCATCCAGTGCGGGAAATCGCCGAAGCGGGTGGACACGCGCATCTGCCCGTCGGCGGCGAAGGCGGCGGGGAACAGCACGATGCGCCGTTCGAAGGTCCAGTTGGCACCGATCCAGGCGGTGCCGCTGTTCCACCAGTTGCCGTGCGCGTCCTGGAAGGTGGAGCCGTGGCCGGCGCCCTGCATGAAGCCGCCGGGCTTGTAGGCCACCGGGTTGTAGGGTGCGTAGACGAACGGGCCGAGCGGGTGCTCGCCGACGTACACGCCGTTGGCGTAGGCGTTGTACTCGCTGCCGGGCGCGCCGTACTGCAGGTAGTAGCGGCCACCGGTCTTGGTCATCCATGCGCCTTCCAGGTAGCTGCCGATCGGGCTGCCGTCGGGGAAGCGGGCACCGCGGTGGTCGGGGCCGAAGCGTTCCCAGCCGTGCTGCGCCGGGTCCAGCGCGAGCAAGGGCGTCGGCACGCCGCGGAAGGCGAACCCCTGCGCGTTGCGATCCATGGCGATGCCATACAGCGGATAGCGGTCCGACGAGCCCCAGTACAGGTACCACTGGCCGTCGTCGTCGATGAACAGGTCCGGGTCCCAGGGGCCGGGCGGCACGTCGCTGAGCGGGCGGCCCTTCATCTCGGTGCCGATCGGCTGGGCGCGCGGCAGCTTGGGCAGCAGCCGGGTCAGGAAGTCGAGCTTGCCGCTGGCCGGGTCGCGGGTCTGCAGCAGCGGGCGCGGTTCGAAGGCCGACTGCATGATCACCAGGCGGTCGCCGTCGGCCACCACCGCCGGCGCGACGATGCTCTCGAACGGCCAGCGGCTGGGCGTGACGAACTGCCAGTCGAGCAGGTTGGGGGAGCGCCAGTAGCCGTCGGCCAGCGTCTGGAACAGATAGTAGGCGTCGCCGAAGCGCACGAACACCGGGTCGGCGCCGGTGCGGTAGGAAATGCCTTCGTTGAGTTGCTCGAAGTTGTAGCGGTAATCCAGGTCGATCGGATTGGCGTAGCTGCGCTGGCCTGACGCCTGCGCCGCGGCCAGCCCGGCGGACGCCAGCAGCGCCAGCGTTGCGAATGCTCTGAACATGGCGATGGCCTTCCCCCCGTGGCGGCGCCGGCTACCGTAGCAAACGCAGCGGCAGGGCGCGATGCGGCAGGCCATGCCGCCGCGGTTACCATGGCGCGCGCCCGTTCGCCGCTGCCGTGCTGCGGCCGCGGCGCCTTCCCTCGCCGACCTCCGACTCCATGACCGCCAACGTTTCGCAGCGCCGCCTGCCGCCCGTGTTGTTGTCGTCCTTGCTGTTCGCGGCCGCTGCCGCCTTCGCCAACGACAGCAGCATCGGCGACGCCAATGGCTCCATCGAACTGATCCGCCAGCCGGACATCCGCATGAGCAAGGAAGACCTGTTCATCAGCGAGGAGCGGGTGCAGGTGGACTACGTGTTCACCAACACCAGCACGCGCGAGCTGCTGGTGCCGATCGCCTTCCCGATGCCGCCGATGTACTTCGGCATGGCCGACCACAGCGCGCTCACCGACTTCAGGCTGTGGGTGGACGGCAAGCCGGTGCGCACCGAGCGCCGGCTGGTGGCGAAGCTGGACGGCAGCGACATCTCGCGCGCGTGGGCGGCCAGCGGCTGGACGCCGGACGACCTGGCCGAGTATGTCGAGGGCGGCACCGTCCCGGCCGGGCGCAAGCCGCTGCCAGCGCGCTGGTTCGACGCCGACGGGCAGCCGCGCTTCACCCTCAGCGAGTACTTCGTCTGGCAGCAGCGCTTTCCCGCCGGCGGCACGGTGGCGATCCGCCACAGCTACGTGCCCAGCGTCGCCACCGGCGTGCCGATGCCGGCCAGCGACCTGATCGGCGAGTACGCTAAGTCCACCTGCCTGGACGCCGCCACCCAGCAGCGCCTGCGTCGCCGCGCCGGCGCCAACGGCCTGCAGTGGAGCAACCTGCGCTACGTGCTGCGCACCGGCGCCAACTGGAAGGGCCCGATCCAGGACTTCCACCTGACCCTGAAGAAGCGCGCGCCCGGCGACCTGCTCAGCCTGTGCTTCGACGGCGAGCTGCAGCGCCTCGATGCGCTGACCTTCGAGTTCCACCAGCGCGACTTCGTGCCCGAGCGCGACCTGGACATCCTGTTCCTGCGCTGACGCGCCGCCGGCGCCCGCAGCGGCCGGCCGCACCGAAGCCGACATCCGGCTGAACGCCGATCCGGCGCGGTCGGCAGTTTCGACCCGACGCGGTGGCGCGCGCGGCGGCGGATCGGGCAGCATGCGGCGGCGCGATCCCTCCCCCAGGACCTGCCCGCATGCGCGATGCCGCCGTTGCCGCTTCCGATCCCGTCGCCCTGGTCGCGGCGCGCCTGGAACGCCTGCCGCCGACCCGCAGCCTGTGGCGCCTGGTCGCGCTGCTGGCGCTGGGCGGCTTCTTCGAACTGTACGACCTGTTCCAGACCGCCTACCTCAGCCCCGGCCTGTTGCGCGACGGCATCTTCGCCGAGGGCGCGGCCGGCGTGTTCGGCATCGCCGACCAGGCCGCGTTCGCCTCGGCGACGTTCCTGGGCCTGTTCCTCGGCGCGAGCCTGCTCAGCCCGCTGGTCGATCGTGTCGGGCGTCGCGCGGTGTTCTCCTTCGCGCTGCTCTGGTACTGCGTGGCCACGGTGGCGATGGGCCTGCAGCACAGCGCGCTGGGGGTGATCCTGTGGCGCGGCGTGGTCGGCGTCGGCCTGGGCGTGGAACTGGTCACCATCGATACCTATCTGTCGGAAATGGTGCCGCGGCAGATGCGCGGCGCGGCGTTCGCGCTGGCGTTCTGCCTGCAGTTCCTGGCGGTGCCGGCGGTGGCGTTGAGCGCCTGGGCGCTGGTGCCGCACGCGCCGCTGGGCCTGAGCGGCTGGCGCTGGGTGGCGCTGCTCAGCGGTGGCTTCGCGCTGGCGGTGTGGTGGCTGCGCAGCCGTTTGCCGGAGTCGCCACGCTGGCTGGCCACGCAGGGCCGCCACGCCGAGGCCGACGCGGTGCTGCAGCGGCTGGAAGCGCGCTGTACCGCCGACCTGGGGCGGCCCTTGCCCGCGCCCGAGCCGGCCTCGGCGCCGGCCGCGCCGATACCGCAGCTGTCCGCGCTGTGGCAGCCCCCGTACCGGCGCCGCATGGCGATGCTGGTGAGCTTCCACATCTTCCAGGCGATCGGCTTCTTCGGTTTCGGCAACTGGTTGCCGGCGCTGCTGGCGCGCCAGGGCGCCGACAGCGTGCACGGCCTGGGCTACGCCTTCGCCATCTCGTTGGCGTATCCACTGGCGCCGCTGCTGCTGATCGGCGTGGCGCAGCGCTGGGAGAACAAGTGGCAGGTGGTGGTGTCGGCGCTGGGCGCGATGCTGTTCGGCCTGCTGTTCGCCTGGCAGAGCCAGCCGCTGCTGCTGATCGCCTGCGGCGCGGCGGTCACCTTCTGCAATGCCTGGATGAGCTTCGCCTACCACGGCTACCAGGCCGAACTGTTTCCCACCGCGCTGCGCGCCCGCGCGGTCGGCTTCTGCTATTCCTTCAGCCGCCTGTCCACCGCCGCCAGCAGCCTGCTGATCGGCATGCTGCTGGAGCGTACCGGCCACCGCGGCGTGCTTGCCTGCGTCGCCGCCAGCCTGCTGATGGCCGCCGCGGTGGTGGGCCGGTTCGGGCCGCGTACCCACCAGCGCGCGCTGGAGCGGATCTAGGCGTGTGGGATATGTTGAGACGCGCGCGAAGTGGCCTGGCGCACATCGAGGCGTGCATCGCGTCCAGACTGGACCTTTACCTACCGCGGAGGACGCCATGCAACCGTTCAACGGCGCCAAGCTGGCGCTGCTGTGCGACGACGCGCTGCTGGTGTACCAGCGCGATGTGAAGCCGGAGATTCCCTGGCCGGGACTCTGGGACCTGCCTGGCGGCGGCCGCGAGGACGACGAGAGCCCCGAGCGCTGCGCTCTGCGCGAACTGCAGGAGGAGTTCGGCCTAGCGCTGGAGGAAGACAGGCTGACCTGGGGCCGCTGCTATCCGTCCCTTCAGCCCGGGTGCCTGCCGAGCTGGTTGTTCGTTGGCCGCCTGAGTTGTGCCGAGATCGCCAGCATCCGCTTCGGCGATGAAGGCCGGGGGTGGCTGCTGATGCCCGTGGCCGAATTTCTCGCCCATCCCCAGGCCGTGCCCCATCTGCAGGAGCGCCTGCGCGACTACCTGGCTCAGTGCGTGCAGGGGTAGCTGGTCTGGCCGGCCAGTCGTTGCCCGCGATACGAGAAGCGGGTTTACAGCGTGCGTCGCGGGGCATGCAACCGCCGCGATGACGGCTGCCTCTGCAGCGCCGATCCTGCCACCTTGGGCCATGGCCAGTTCGGTGGACCGGCGCGATGTCGCCGGGGCCAGGGCGCCACGCTTGGCCTGGCGGTGGACCGGCCGTCCTGTCTGGACCGCGCCCGGCGCCGCGTGGGCCAGACGCAGGCGCGGTGTGCGGCAGGGGCCTGCCTCAATCCCGATCACGCGTTCCGGCCGCGCGATTCCTTAACGTCCCGCACCGGTCATCGTCCCTCGACACCATGCCGGGGCGGCCCGGTGCATGCTGTCGCCTCCCTCGCCACGAGCTTCAGCCATGACCTCGCTATTGCCCGTCCCCGTGATGGATGCCGCCGATCACCGCGACCTGGCCCAGGCGCGCGCCCTGCTGGAACACCCGGGCCTGGCGGCGAAGATCGCCAATGCGGTGGGCGCGCCGATCGAGGCGCTGATCAACAAGCGCCTGCCGAAACTGCTGTCCTCGCGCATCGATGCGGTCAGTCAGCGTGCGCTGCGGGTGGCGTTGCGCTCGGCGCTGCTGACCCTGCGGGCGCAGGCGCCGGAACGCGCGCGGCCGCGCCTGCATGGCGCCGCGGTGGCGGCGACCGGTGCGGCCGGCGGCTTCTTCGGCCTGCCCGGGCTGGTGGTGGAACTGCCGCTGACCACGACCTTGATGCTGCGTTCGATCGCCGACATCGCCCGCGCCGAGGGCGAGCGCCTGGACGACCCGGCGACCGCCCTCGCGTGTCTGGAGGTGCTGGCGCACGGCGGCCGCAGCCACCGCGACGACGGCAGCGAATCGGGCTACTTCGCGGTGCGTGCGGCGATGGCGCAGCAGCTCAGCGCCGCGGCGCAGTACATCGCCGCGCACGGCCTGGGCAGCAAGGGTGCGCCGGTGCTGGTGTCGCTGCTGTCGCGCATCGCCGCCAAGTTCTCGGTCACGGTCAGCGAGAAGCTGGCGGCGCAGGCGGTGCCGCTGGTCGGCGCAGCCAGCGGCGCGCTGCTCAACACGGTGTTCATCTCGCACTTCCAGGCGATGGCGCGCGGCCACTTCATCGTGCGCCGGCTGGAGCGCCGCTACGGCGAGGCGGCGGTACGCCAGGCCTACGAGGCGTTGCCGGCCGGGCGATGAGCCATGGCAGTCGCCGCGTTGCGCTGGCTGTGGGCAGCGCGCGCTGGCACAGTGGTGGCCGCCGCCACGCTTCTCCCGATCTTTCCTTGCCGCAGGTGCACGCCATGAAAACCCGCCACCGTTCCGACAGCGACGACGACCAGCCACGGCTGGCGGTGCTGATCGATGCCGACAACGCGCAGCCCTCGGTGATCGAAGGCCTGCTCGCCGAGGTCGCCAAGTACGGCCTGGCCAGCGTCAAGCGCATCTATGGCGATTTCACCAGCACGCGCATGACCCAGTGGAAGCAGGCGCTGCTGAAGCACTCGATCAGCCCGGTGCAGCAGTTCGCCTACACCAGCGGCAAGAACGCCACCGACAGCTCGCTGATCATCGATGCGATGGACCTGCTCTACACCGGCCGCTTCGACGGCTTCTGCCTGGTCTCCAGCGACAGCGACTTCACCCGCCTGGCACAGCGCCTGCGCGAGGAAGGACCGACCGTGTACGGCTTCGGCGAGCGCAAGACCCCGGATGCGTTCGTGCAGGCCTGCGACAAGTTCATCTACACCGAAGTGCTGCGCAGCGAGGCCAGCTCGGCGGAGCCGGCCAAGCCCGCCGCTGCGGCCGCCAAGCCGGCGGCCAAGGGCCGCAAGAAGCCGGCCGCGACGCCGGCCAAGCCCGAGCCCGTGCCCGCCGCCACCGAGACCAAGCAGGCGCCGCTGACCCTGCTGCGCCAGGCCATCGAGGAAGCCTCCGACGACCAGGGCTGGGCCGGGCTCGGCAGCGTCGGCAGCTATCTGAACAAGGTGCGGCCGGATTTCGATCCGCGCCTGTACGGCCACAAGAAGCTCAGCGACCTGCTGCGCCGGCTGTCGACGCATTTCGAACTGGAAGAGCGCGGCAACGAGGGCGGCGGCAAGCGCATCTTCGTGCGCTCGCGCGGATGAGCCGTCAGCTGCTGCCATTCGCACTGGTGCGTGCCGTCGTGGCGCGCAATGGCACACACAGGTGCACGCCACGATGAGCGATCGACCCTACGCCCCGTCCTGCGACCGCAACCGCGATCCGATCCTGCAGGTGCTGCAGCGGCAGTTCGCCGATCGTCGCCAGGTGCTGGAGATCGGTAGCGGCACTGGGCAGCACGCGGTGCATTTCGCCGCGGCGCTGCCGCAGCTGACCTGGCAATGCAGCGAGCGCGCCGAGCACCTGCCCGGCATCGCGCAGTGGCTGGAGGCGGCGGCGCTGCCGAACACGCCGCCGGCGCTGGCGCTGGACGTGCGCGAGGGGCCGTGGCCGCGCACTGGCTACGATGCGGTGTTCACCTCCAATACCTTGCACATCATGGGCTGGGACGCGGTGCAGGCGTTCTTCGCCGGAGTCGGCCAACTGCTGGCAAACAGCACCGACGGCATGCTGGTGGTCTACGGCCCCTTCAACTACGGCGGCGCCTTCACCAGCGACAGCAATCGCGACTTCGATGCGTGGCTGAAGGCGCGCGACCCGGCCAGCGGCATCCGCGATGCCGAGGCGGTGGACGCGCTGGCGCAGGCGCAGGGCCTGACGTTGCAGGAAGACGTGGCGATGCCGGCCAACAACCGCTGCCTGGTCTGGCGCCGCGGCTGAGGCAGGAGTGCCACCCGGCGACGCCTTGGCGTCGTGCGGGTGCGCGATCACGCAGGCGGATGCGTCGTGGGCGCGCAATCTGACTGCGTCAGCCATGTCGTGACGGTGCATGCGTCAGCGACGCGCAGTGCGCGGTCGTACCGAATACGCCGACGTGCTTGATGCAGCACTGTCTTGGCCAGTTCCATGCCATGCGCTGCATGGTGGGCGACGCAGTAGGCGTTGCGTCCAGGTGACGAAGCCGCACTCTCTCCCTCATCACGGGTTCACTGCCGTGCCACGGCGGATTCACCGCGCGCTTGCGACTGTGCGCCGACACCCGCCGCCGCCCATGTGCCTGCGGCCGGTGCTTCCTACCTTCGCCACGGAGCGTTCCCATGGACAACAACGACAAAGCCCGCGATCTCAATCGCGATCCGATTTCCGGCACCCCGGGTTCGCATCCGGTCGGGGTCGGCATTGGCGGTACCGCCGGCGGCGTGGCCGCGGGCGCGCTGGCCGGCACCGTGTTCGGGCCGCTCGGCACCTTGATCGGCGCGGCGGTCGGGGTGGTGGCCGGTGCGGCGGCAGGCAAGGGCGTGGCCGAGCGCATCGACCCCACCGGCGAGGATGCGTACTGGCGCGAGGAGTATCGCAACCGCGACTACGCCAAGGCCGATTACGACTACGACCGCGACTACGCCGCGGCCTATGGCCTGGGCCTGCAGGCGCGCGAGCAGTATCCCTCGCGCACCTGGGACGAACACGAGCGCGAGCTGTCGCACGACTGGGGCACGCGCCGTGGCGACTCGCGCCTGGAGTGGGACGAGGCGCGGCTGGCCGCGCGCGATTCCTGGGAGCGTGCCGACGCCACCTATCGCACCTACGAGGACAGCGACCGCTACTACGCCGATCGCTTCGACACCGTGGACTACCGCGAGACCGACAGCAGCTACGACGACTACCGCCCTGCATACCGCTACGGCGTGCAGGCGCGCAGCCGCTACCGTGACCGGATCTGGGACGATCGCCTGGACACCGACCTGGAAAGCGGATGGGAGCGCGCCAAGGACCGCTCGCGGCTGAGCTGGGCACAGGCCAAGGCGGCGGTGCGCGAGGCCTTCGATTCCGATCGCTACGATCGCCCGGGCCGCGGCAACCCGCCTGATCCGCGGGTCTGATTCGACGTTCGTTGCGTTGAATGGCAGTCGGTCGAGTTGCCACCGGGCACTCGACCGAATCGCTTCCTGATACGACACAGCGGCCGCTGCATAGGGCCGCTGTGTCGTATGCGGAGTCTACGGAAGCAACCATGTGGGAGGGACTTCAGTTCCGACGCGCAGACCCTTCCGTATCGACATCAACGCGATCGACCCGGATCCAACTGCATGGCGGTGGCGCGCGGGAAGCCGATGGGAATAGGCTGCACCGCCACCGGGTGACATGGCAGGTCGCGGCTGAAGCCGCGCCCGCAGCTTGGCCCCTACGGCCCGTCCGACGACGGCGAACTGGCTGGAGATTGTTGAACCGTCGGTTGCAACGAATCGTCCGCCTGCGCCTGTTCCTCTGCCCGCGCCTCTGCGTCGGCCTCCGCCTCCGCATCTTCCTTCGAGGCGGCATCCCACCAGGCCGGCGCCGCCAGCCGATCTTCTCCATAGCCGTTCATGCAACCTGTTCGTTGCTGCTCCAGGCGCTTGTAGTCCAGGGTGAGACGCTGCACATCCTGCTGCTCTGGCCACTCGGTATAGGCGATGTACCCCTCGTACTGGTTCCCATGGATGCAGGCGATATACGAGTCCGCTCGCAACCCGGCTGCCTGAAAGACCAACACCCGCGCTTCGCCGTTGCGATCCAGGCGGCCATGGAAGACCGTCCATTTGCCCGACGCGCAACTCGCGCCGGAGATCCCCATGTAGCTCAGACACGGAATCGACCACACGTCCTGCTGGACGCGGATCCTCGCGCCCGAGAGTGGCCGATCGGGTCCCGCCACGACACGGATCGTGATGAACCGCGGCATGATCCAGGGGCCGGCGTGCTCCGCCAGCAGGTAGAACAGCAGGATGGCGCCCGCCAGCGCCACGCATGCGAGTTTGAGCAAACGCTTCACGCGATGTTCCTTCGAGGGTGATGCGGCCGTGGATCGCTGGCGATCCACGCAACGTGCGGATGATGCCCAAGGCCGGCCGCCCTGGGCGATGCTGCCGTCCTGCGTGCTGCTGGAGTCGGGTCGCGGCTGCAGCCGCTTCTGCGGCAGATACACGGATGCCATGGAACGCGGCAGAGCAGCAGGCGCAGCGCCAGCCGCGCCGCGTTCGGTCAGACGCCCTCGATGCTGCCATTGCGCCGCCGCTGCACGGCGGCGGGCGTTCGTCTCCCGCTCAGGCCGCCTGCACGATATGCAGCGCCTTCGGGTTGCGCCAGGTCGCCAGCAGCCGCGCTTCCTGTTGCTTGGCCTCGTGCAGGTGCGCTTCCTTGACGTGGCCGTAGCCGCGGATGTGTTCCGGGATGCTGGCGATCTGCACCGCCAGCGCCAGGTTGTCCGCCTGCAGCCGCTGCAGCAGTTCGTCCACGGTGGCGAGGTAGTCGGCGATCAGTTGCCGTTCGCCGCGCCGCTCGGCGCTGTAGCCGAACACGTCGAAGGTGCCACCGCGCAACCGGCGCAGCTTGGCCAGCCACTTGAACGCGGTGAACATCCACGGGCCGTATTCGCGCTTGCGCAGCCGGCCTTGCGCGTCCTTCTTCGCCAGCAGCGGCGGCGCCAGGTGGAAGCGCACGCGGTAGTCGCCCTCGAACTGCGCCTGCAACTGCTGCGCGAATGCGCCGCTGGTGTACAGCCGCGCCACCTCGTACTCGTCCTTGTAGGCCATCAGCTTGAACGCGTAGCGCGCCACCGCTTCGGTCAGCGCGGTCGAGGCCGGCGCCACGCGCTGCTCGGCAGCGCGCACGCGCTCCACCAGCGCGGTGTAGCGTGCGGCGTAGGCGGCGTCCTGGTAATCGACCAGGAAGGCGTGGCGGCGCGCGACCAGCTCGTGCAGCGAGCGCGACAGGCGGCTGTCGTCCAGCGGCGCATGGCCGGCCTCGCCGCTCTCGGCGGCGGCCGGCAGCTCGCGCGCCGGACGCGGATTGGCGGGATTGCGCGGCGCGGCGCTGGCGCCGGCCTCGTGGCCTTCCCACTCGCCCGGCGGCAGCTGCTGCAGCCCCGGCGCCTGGCGTTCGCGTTCGTCCGCGGCCGGATCGGCGAGACCCGCCGCGCGTCGCACCGCCGGCAGGTCCAGCGCCGCCAGGCGGCCCCAGGCGAAGGCCTGCTGGTTCATCGCCACCGCTGCGCCGTTGAGTTCGATCGCGCGCATCAGCGCCGCGTGCGACAAGGGCACAAGGCCCTGCTGCCAGGCGTAGCCGAGCATGAACAGGTTGCTGGCGATGGCGTCGCCGAGCAGGGCGGTGGCCAGCTGGGTGGCGTCGAGCAACAGCGGATCGCGTCCGCCCAGCGCCAGGCGCACGCCGGCAATGATCTCGGCGGCCGGGAACTGCATGTCCGGGTGCGTGGTGAAGGTGCCCGGCATCGCTTCGTAGCTGTTCAGCACCACCTGCGAGCGATCGCCGCGCACCTTGGACAGCGCCCAGTAATCGTTGACCACCACCATGTCGCACCCCAGCACCAGGTCGGCCTCGCCGGCGGCGATGCGCACCGCGTGCAGGTCTTCCGGTTGCCGCGCAATGCGGATATGCGTGGTGACCGCGCCGCCCTTCTGCGCCAGGCCGGTCTGGTCGAGCACGCTGGCGCCCTTGCCCTCCAGGTGCCCGGCCATGCCCAGCAGCGCGCCGATGGTGACCACGCCGGTGCCGCCGACGCCGGTGATGAGGATGTTCCAGGGCTGGCGCAGGTCGCTGCGGAAGCTTGGTGTCGGCAATTGCTCCAGCAGCGCCGCAGCGTCGGCCTTGCGGCCCTTGCGCGGCTGCCCACCGTGCACGGTGACGAAGCTGGGGCAGAACCCGGACACGCAGGAGTAGTCCTTGTTGCAGCTGGACTGATCGATCTGGCGCTTGCGCCCGTATTCGGTCTCCTTCGGCAGCACCGACACGCAGAAGCTCTTCTCGCCGCAGTCGCCGCAGCCTTCGCAGACCAGCGAGTTGACCAGCACGCGCTTGGGCGGATCGGGCAGCTTGCCGCGCTTGCGCCGGCGCCGCTTCTCGGTGGCGCACGTCTGGTCGTAGATCAGCACGCTGGTGCCCTTGACCTCGCGCAGCCGCCGCTGCACCGCGTCCAGCTCGCTGCGGTCGTGGAACTCCACGTCGCTGGGGAACAGCTCGCGGCGCCGCGTCCACTTACCGATGTCGTCGCTGACCAGGGCGATGGTGTGCACGCCTTCGGCACGCATCTGCCGGGCGATGTCGGGCACGCTGAGGGTGCCGTCCACCGGCTGTCCACCGGTCATCGCCACTGCGTCGTTGTAGAGGATCTTGTAGGTGATGTTGACGCCGGCGGCGATCGACTGGCGGATCGCCAGCGAGCCGCTGTGGAAATAGGTGCCGTCGCCCAGGTTCTGGAACACGTGCGGGGTGTCGGTGAACGGCGCCTGCCCGGCCCAGGTGACGCCTTCGCCGCCCATGTGGGTGAAGGTGTCGGTGGCGCGGTCCATCCACGTCACCATGTAGTGGCAGCCGATGCCGCCGAGCGCGCGCGAGCCTTCCGGCACCACCGTGGAGGTGTTGTGCGGGCAGCCGGAGCAGTAGTGCGGCACGCGCGGGAAATTGGCGCGGGGCAGCGCCATCTCGGCTTCCTTGGCTTCCATCCAGCGCAGCCGCTGTTCGATCGAGTCGGTGTTCACCGCAGCCGACTGCGGCAGGCGCAGGATGCGCCGGCCGATCACCCCGGCGATGGTGGCCGGGGTCAGTTCGCCGGTGGACGGCAGGATCCATTCGCCGGCCTCGTCGTACTTGCCGACGATGCTCGGGCGCGGGCCGGCGCTGGCCGGCCAGTTGTAGAACTGCTCCTTCATCTGCCGCTCGATGAAGGCCTTCTTCTCCTCCACCACGACGATGTCCTGCAGCCCGCGCGCGAACGCGGTGATGCCCAGCGGCTCCAGCGGCCAGGTCATGCCGACCTTGTACACGCGGATGCCGATGCGTGCGCAGGCGTCCGCGTCCAGGCCCAGGTATTCCAGCGCCTGCAGCACGTCCAGGTAGCTCTTGCCGGTGGTGACGATGCCCAGCCGCGCCTGCGGCGCATCCATCACCGTGCGGTCGATGCCGTTGGCGCGGGCGAAGGCCTGCGCCGCGCGCACCGCATAACGATGCAGGCGCATTTCCTGGTCCAGCGGCGGATCCGGCCAGCGGATGTTGAGCCCGCCCGGCGGCAGCTCGAAATCCTCCGGCAGCACGATCTGCCGCGCGAACGGATCCACCTGCACCGAGGCCGAGGACTCCACCGTCTCGGCGATGGTCTTGAAGCCGATCCAGCGCCCGGTGTAGCGGCTCATCGCCCAGCCGAGCAGGCCCATGTCGAGGATGTCCTGCACCCCGGCCGGGTTGAGCACCGGCATCATCGCGCTGACGAACTCGTCCTCCGAGCCGTGCGGCAGGGTCGAGCTGCGGCACGCGTGGTCGTCGGCGGCCAGCGCCAGCACGCCGCCATGGCGCGAGGTGCCGGCGGCGTTGCCGTGCTTGAACACGTCGCCGCAGCGGTCCACGCCCGGGCCCTTGCCGTACCACATGGCGTACACGCCATCCACGCGCGCGCCGGGGAACAGGTTGGTCTGCTGCGTGCCCCAGACCATGGTCGCACCCAGGTCCTCGTTGAGTCCGGGCTTGAACACCACGTTGGCCGCGTCCAGATGCTTGCGCGCGCGCCACAGTTCCAGGTCGAAACCGCCCAGCGGGCTGCCGCGGTAGCCGCTGACGAAGCCACCGGTGTTCAGCCCGGCGGCGCGGTCGCGCAGTTGCTGCATCAGCGGCAGCCGCACCAGCGCCTGCACCCCGGACAGATAGATGCGGCCATCGGTGCGGGTGTACTTGTCTTCCAGCGTATAGCGGGTGTCCACGCCGTCGGCGGCCGCTGCGGCGAGGGAGGACGACGGACGCGGATCGACGATGCGGTTCATGGCTTGCCCGGAAATGGAAGGCTGGCGGGCGCGCAGCGCCTGCCGCGCGCGATCGCCCCGATTGTATCAGCGGCGATTTTTGCGCCCGTTCTCGTCCACGCCGGCCGTGGCGGGGTAGGATGGGACCCGGGTGAGGGGATCACTCCAGGGGATTGCAGCAGTGAAGGCATACACATACGCAGTGGCCGCGATGCTGGCCTGCATCGGCCTGGCCACCGCGGCCAGCGTGCGGGCGCAGGCATTGCCGGCACCGAAAGAGTTCTACTTCGACGAAGACCGCGGCACCACCCGTCCGGTCACCGCCATCGCCGGCAGCGGCGAGGCCCTGGTGGATCGTCTGGCCAGTACCGTGCAGCGCGATCCCAACGCCAACGAGGCGCGCGCGCAGCTGGCCGGCATCGCCATGGCCGGCGGCCGCCAGGAACTGGGCGAACAGCTGTATCAGGCCGCGTTGCATGCGCTGCCTGCCGGCGTGCAGCGGCGCCAGGTGCAGTGGAACTATGGCTGGGATCTGCTGCGCGCGGGTGATCCGGCGCGCGCGCTGGCGCAGTGGAGCGCACTGGTCAACGGCCGCCCGGTGGCGCCGGACTGGCTGCCGCCGACCCTGGCGCTGGCGTTGTGGCGCCTGCAGCGCAAGGACGAGGCCGTGAAGTGGTACGCCGCGGCGGCACGCACCTGGCCGGACAAGTGGGGCGCCACCGCCGATTTCGCGGCGTTGCTGCCGGCCTGGCGCGACGACGAGCGCGCGACCCTGGCCGAAGTGCAGGCCGCCTGGAAGGCCGCGCCGCCGGCCTGGCCCTGATGCACGCGGGTCCAGGAAACACGACGCGGCCTGCGTGGGTGGCCGGCGCAATCTAGGGTCCGGGTGTGGTCGGTCGCACAGCGCACTGTGTCGCCGCGCCTGCGCGAAGCGCCGGCTCGTGCTGGGCGCAGGCCAGGTGCGGCTTCGGTCGCGCGAAGGCTCGACGGCCTGCGTACGCATGCCATGCGATGATGCCGCGTACCCGCTGATTTCGTGCTGTGCCGATGGCTTTCGATGCGTTCGCCCTGATGTTGGTCATGCTGGCGCTCGGCAAGCTGTTCGCGCGTCAGCGCGTCCTGCCGGCCAACACCACCGAGGTGCTCAACGGGGTGGTGCTGTACCTGTGCCTGCCGGTCTCGGTGCTGATCTACGTGCCGCGCCTGCAGTTCAATCTGGAACTGCTCGGATTGATGCTGACGCCGTGGCTGCTGACCGGCGTGAGCGCGCTGGCGATGCTGGGCTTGCGCCGGCCGTTGCGGCTGCGCCGGGATCAGCAGGCGGTGCTGCTGCTGTGCGTGGCGCTGGGCAATTCCAGCTTCATCGGCTATCCGATGGTGCGCGCGCTGCTCGGCGAGGCGGCCTTGCCGTATGCGGTGGTCTACGACCAGTTCGGCACCTTTGTGCTGCTGTCCAGCTTCGGCCTGTACGTGCTGGCGCGCTACAGCGGCGAGGCGCCGCCGTCGCCGCGGCAGACGCTGTTGCGCATGGCGCGGTTCCCGCCGCTGTGGGCGCTGCTGTTCGCACTGACCCTGATGCCGGCGCAGCCGCCGGCGTGGATCGCCTCCGGCCTGCAGCACCTGGCCGATGCGATGCTGCCGCTGGTGATGCTGGCGGTGGGATTCTCGATCCAGTTGCGCTTGCCGCGCGAAGAATTGGCGCCGTTGGCCGCCGGCCTGGTGCTGAAGCTGCTGGTGCTGCCGGCCCTGGCCTGGCCGCTGTCGTGGGCGCTGGGCCTGCGCGGGCAGGCGCTGCAGGCCAACGTACTGGAATCGGCGATGCCGACCATGATCACCGCCGCGCTGCTGGCGATCTCGCATCGCCTGGCCCCGCGCCTGGCCGCGGCCCTGGTCGGCTACGGGATTCTGCTGTCGCTGGTCACGTTGCCGGCGTGGGCGTGGTTGTTGGGGGCGTTGCGTTGAGCCTGCGCCGTGGGCGGTGCCTGGATTGGCGGATGTGGGATGGTGCGCGCGTCGTACCCTCATCCGCCCCTGCGGGGCACCTTCCCCCCAAAAGGGGGCCATGGTCCCGGAGGGAGAAGGAATTTAGAAGCCCCTCTCCCCCCGGGAGAGGGGGTGGGGTGAGGGTCGGGGCGCAGCCTCGCACAGCGGCATCCCCTGATCTCAGCAACCGCCCGCCGCTAATCCGCCGGCACCGTCCGTCCGCTGGCCCAGCTGCGCAGCGCCTGCACCTGTTCGGCCATCAGCACCGACAGCGGTCGGGTAGTGCGGATCTCCTGCATCAGCAGCTCGGTATCCAGCGGCCGCTGTTCGGCGTGCGCGGCATACAGCCCGGAGACGATCGCCTGCTCGATCTCGGCACCGGAGAAGCCGTCGGCGACGGCAGCCAAGGCCGGCAGCGCGAACGCGTCCGCATGCAGCTGCCGCCGCGTCAGGTGCAGGCGCAACAGCTCCACGCGCGTCTGCGGGTCGGGCAGGTCGACGAAGAAGATCTCGTCGAAGCGGCCCTTGCGCAGCAGTTCCGCCGGCAGCTCGTGCACCTGGTTGGCGGTGGCGACGATGAACACCGCGGCGCTGCCGTCGGCGCTGCCGCGTTCGGCCATCCAGGTCAGCAGCGTGCCGAGCACGCGCCGCGATACGCCGCCGTCCTCGCCGCCGCTGGCCAGGCCCTTCTCGATCTCGTCCATCCACAGCACGCACGGCGCCAGTTGCTCGACCGCGGCCAGCGCGTCGCGCAGATTCTTCTCGGTCTCGCCGTGGTACTTGGCGTACAGCGCGCCCATGTCCAGGCGCAGCAGCGGCACGCCGAACCCCGCCGCGGTGGCCTTGGCCAGCATCGACTTGCCGCAACCCTGCACGCCGAGCAGCAGCACGCCCTTGGGCGGGTCCAGCCCCGGCGGCGCGGTGCCGGCGAACACCGCGCGGCGCTGTGCGATCCACTGCTTGAGCCGGCGCGCACCGGCCACGTCCTCGAAGCGCGTGGCATCGTTGTCGTACTGCAGGTGGCCGCTGCGGTTGAGCAGTTCGAACTTGAGCTTGGCCAGTTGCGGCAGATCGGATGCGGTGAGCGCGCCGTCGGCGTAGATCAGTTGCCGGGCGATGCGCCGCGCGTCGATCAGGCTGAGCCCGCGCAGATTGCGCAGGATCTGCTTGACCGCCTCGCCGTCGACCTCGACCCGGCGTCCGCCGAACTCGCGCGCATAGCCCAGCGCCTCCTCCTGCACCATCTTCAGCAGCGCGTTGGCGTCGGGCAGGCGCGGATTGAAGCGGGTCGCCAGCGCTTCCAGCTCGGCCGGCAGCTCGATCCGCGTGCCGATCAGCACCAGCACGTGCGGCTGGCAGTGGCGGCGTTCGACGATGTCGCGCAGCAGCCGCTGGTGGCTGGCGTAGCCAAGGTACGGGGTGACGTCGAGCAGCAGGTAGATGCCGCGCTGATCGGCCTGCTTGATCGCCTGCAGCACCGCGCTGGCGTCCGGCGGCCCGCTCGGCGGGTCCTCGCGGTCCAGGTCGATGCGGCGCAGGCCCTCGGTGATCGACCAGCGGTGCAGGGCGCGCCAGACCTGCATCAAGGCCTGCCGGAACAGGTCGACGATGCGCGCCTCCTCCTGCGTCTCGATCACGATCAGGGGCGTGTTGGCGCGGATCAGCGCGACCAGGTCCTGCAGCTCGCTCATGGCATCGGAAGGCGAAGGGGGCCGCCACGATAGCAAGCCCGGCGGCTGGCGGCGTGCTGCGCGTTGACTACCGGCTGACGTAGGGCCGGTGTACGCTCCGGCTTCTTCCCCCGGAAGCGAGGCGTGCATGAAGACGATCCTGGTGGCCGGCTCCAAGGGCGGCGTGGGCAAGACCACGGTCGCCACGCACCTGGCGGCGTCCTACGCGCTGGCAGGCAAGCGCACGGTGCTGGCCGATGCCGATCCGCAGGGCTCCTCGACCCGCTGGGCCGAACGCCGTGCCGGCCTGGACAGCGCGGTGCTGCCGATCGACGCCAGCCGCAAGCGCAGCTGGCGCGCGGCGCTGCCCGACGACGCGCAGCGGGTGATCGTCGACGCCGCCGCCGGCGCCATGGCCGAGGACCTGACCCATTTCCTCGACGAGGCCGACGCGGTGGTGGTGCCGGTGATGCCCTCGGCGCTGGACATCGAGGCCACCGTCGGCTTCCTCAACACCCTGGCCAAGGTGCCGCGGGTGCACCAGCGCAAGCTGCCGGTCGGACTGGTGCTCAACCGCAGCAAGCCCTGGACCAACGCCACCCAGCAGGCGCTGCAGATGCTCGCCGAATGGCCCTACCCGGTGGTGGCGCAACTGCGCGACAGCCAGGCCTACGTGGTGCTGGTGGGGCTGGGCCGCAGCCTGTTCGATTACCACTCCGTCCAGGTCCGCGACCACCAGCAGGACTGGGAACCGTTGCTCAAGTGGCTCAAGAAGGCCTGACCGATGACCATCGTTTTGCGAGAAGTGATCCTGCTGCGCCATGCCCACGCCGAACCGGCCGACACCGGCCAGGCCGATTTCGACCGGCCGCTGTCGCCGCACGGCCTGGCCGAGGCCGAAGCCGCCGGGCGCTGGCTGCTGGAGCAGCGGCTGGTGCCGGACCGGGTGCTGTGTTCGCCGGCGCGGCGCGCGCGCGAGACCCTGGAGGCGGTGCTGGAGCTGACCGGCTACGTCGAGCAGCGCCTGGAGCCGCGCATCTACGAGGCGACCTCGGGCACCCTGGCCGATCTGCTGGACGGCCACCGCGACGTCGAGCGGCTGTTGCTGGTCGGCCACAACCCGGGCCTGGAGCGGCTGGCGGCGCTGATGCACAGCGGCCAGTCCGGCGACTACCGCGGCATGCCCACCGCCAGCGTCGCCGTACTCGGGGTCCCGCACGACGCGGCGATCGAACCGGGCGTGGCGCGCTTGACCGCGTTCTGGTGGCCCTGAGCCCGCTGCGCAGGTTCCTGCGGCCGGCGCTCTGCGCCGCGCTGCTGCCGTTGTGTCTGTGGTGCGCCGTCGGCCACGCGCAGGTGACGCCGGCCTTGCTGGCGCCCGGCGAATACGCCCTGGACCCGGCGCAGTCGCGCTTCGGGTTCGAGATCCGCACCCGCTTCGGCCAGCGCATCGAAGGCTTCTTCCCGCGCTACGAGGGCACCGTGCACGTGCTGCCCGACGGCCGCCATCAGGTGCACCTGCGCCTGTTCACCGCCTACGTGGAAATCCCCGGCAAGCCGCGCTACACCGGCTGGATGCGCGGCGAGGATTTCTTCGACGCGCCGCGCTACCCCACCGTGTCCTTCGACTCGCAGCCGTTCTCGCCGCAGGTGCTGGGCAAGGGCGGGCCGATCCCCGGCATCCTGAGCATCCGCGGGGTCAGCCACGCCGAGACGCTGACCGTCATGCCGGCCGCATGCACCCGCGCAGGCTATGATTGCGACGTCATCAGCCGCGGTACGGTATTGCGTGGACGTTACGGAATGGACAAGTGGGATCTGGCCTTGAGCGACCGGGTCACCTTCGTGCTGCGCGCACGCCTGACCGAGGCGGCGACTCGGTGATATCAAAATTGATGCGGGTGCTGGTGGTGGTGGCGCTGCTGCTCGGCAGCGGCTGCGCGAGCCTGTCGCAGGCGCAGCACGGCCGCGCCGTGGCGATCGCCGAGGCCGCGCGCGACCGCCAGGTCGACTGCACGCGCGGGGACCACTGCGCGCTGGCCTCGCCGCTGCGCGGGCTGGCCGGCAAGGCCTTCGCCCAGTCCGGCGCCGGCGCGCCGCGGCACTACGCCACCATCCTCGACCACGGCGAAGAAGCGCTGGTGGCGCGGGTCAACCTGATCCGCAGCGCCAGCCGCAGCATCGACCTGCAGACCTACATCTTCGACAAGGACGACAGCGCGCGGCTGGTGATGGACGAACTGCTGGCCGCGGCGCGGCGCGGCGTGCAGGTGCGCGTGCTGATCGACCAGCTCTCGGCGATCTCCGACCTGCAGATCCTCGGCGCGCTGGCCGGCGCGCACGAGAACTTCTCGCTGCGCATCTACAACCCCACCTTCGGCCTGGCCAAGCCCAACTACTTCCACTACGCCGCCAGCGTGCTGTGTTGCTTCCGCCGCTTCAACCAGCGCATGCACAACAAGCTGCTGGTGATCGACGATGCGATCGGCGTGGTCGGCGGGCGCAACTACCAGGACGACTATTTCGACTGGGACGCCGAGTACAACTTCCGCGACCGCGACGTGCTGGTCGCCGGCCCGGTGGCGCGGTCGATGGCCGCCAACTTCGACGCCTACTGGGCGGCCCGGCGCAGCGTGCCGGTGGCGCGGCTCAACGACGTCGGCAAGCTGCTGCTGCGCCAGGGCGTGCCGGCGATGCCGCCGGCGCAGTTCCTGCGCCCGGAGCGGGTGCAGCGGGTCAGCGAGGAGGCGTCCGATCCGGCCTTCGTGGAGAACGCCTTCGTGCTGCCGGCGTTGCCGGTGAAGCATGTGGACTACGTCGCCGACCTGCCGCAGAAGCACCGCCGCGAACACGGCCCCAAGGCCATCTCCACCGCGCCCAAGCTCGACCGGCTGATCGCCGACGCACGCCAGGAGATCATCCTGCAGACGCCGTACCTGGTGCTGTCGGACCCCGCGCAGGAGATCTTCCGCGACCTGCGCAAGCGCACCCCGCCACCGCGCGTGGTGGTGGCCACCAACAGCCTGGCCGCCACCGACAACCCGGTGGTGTATGCACTGTCCTACAAGTACAAGCGCCGCAACCTGCGCGAACTGGGCTTCGACATCTACGAGTACAAGCCGTTCCCGCTGGATGCGCCGGTGGACTACGCCAACCTGCTGCCGGCGCATCCAGCGGGAACG
>NZ_NSGT01000028.1:0-30209 GCF_009192905.1 Xanthomonas sp. LMG 12459 | reverse complement strand
GGCCGCGCGCGCGGCCGGCGTGCCCGACGGCACCGGCGCCACCACCATCAACAAGGTCTGCGGCTCGGGCATGAAGGCGGTGATGCTCGGACACGACCTGATCAAGGCCGGTTCGGCCAGCATCGTCGTCGCCGGCGGCATGGAATCGATGAGCAACGCGCCGCACCTGCTGCCGAACTCGCGTACCGGCAACCGCTACGGCAACTTCCAGGCGGTCGACCACATGGCCTGGGACGGCCTGACCAATCCCGACGACGGCCAGGCGATGGGCGTGTTCGGCGAGGCCACCGCGGAGAAGTTCGGCTTCAGCCGCCAGGACCAGGACGCGTTCGCGATCGAATCGGTGAACCGCGCGCAGGCCGCGCAGCGCGATGGCGCCTTCGCCGACGAGATCGTCCCGGTCGCCGTGGCCACCCGCAAGGGCGAGGTACGGGTCGACAGCGACGAGCAGCCGGGCAAGTCCGACGTGACCAAGATCCCGGCGCTGAAGCCGGCGTTCAAGAAGGACGGCACGGTCACCGCGGCCAGTTCCTCGAGCATCTCCGACGGTGCCGCCGCGCTGGTGCTGCTGGGCACCGACGAGGCCGACCGCCGCGGCGTCGCGCCGCTGGCCCGGATCGTCGGCCACGCGACCTTCTCGCAGGCGCCGGAATGGTTCACCACCGCGCCGGTGGGCGCGATCCGCAAGCTGCTCGACCAGGTCGGCTGGAGCCTGGACGACGTCGACCTGTTCGAGATCAACGAAGCCTTCGCCGTGGTGGCGATGGTGCCGATCAAGGAACTGGGCCTGGACCACGCCAAGGTCAATGTCCATGGCGGCGCCTGCGCGCTCGGCCATCCGATCGGCGCCTCCGGTGCGCGGCTGCTGGTGACATTGCTAAATGCGTTGCGCAGCCGTGGCGGCCGCCGCGGAATCGCGACGCTGTGCATCGGCGGTGGCGAAGCGACAGCGGTCGCCATCGAATTGATTTGATTGGGATTAACCCCTGAAACACAAAAATGAATGCGCGTGCGCTTGACAGCCGACTTTGGCTTGTCATCATGTTGAGGGCGCGCATTCGCGCGTTGCCTAACTAAACGACGAGGATAGACACAATGAGCATCAACAAGCTGCTGATCGCAATGGCCCTGGGCCTGGCCCTGGCCGCGTGCTCGAAGCAGGAGCAGGCCCAGGACGCCGCCGCTTCGGCTAACGAAGCCGCCACCGACGCGCAGGCTGCTGCCGACCAGTCGGCTGCCGCCGGCGCCCCGACCGCCGACGCCGCTCAGGCCGCTGCCGACACCGCCGCGACCGCCGCCAACACCGCTGCCGACGCTTCGGCCGCTGCCGCCGCTGCCCCGACCGATGCCGCTGCCGACAAGGCTGCCGACACCGCCAAGGCTGCGGAAGACACCGCCGACAAGGCGAAGGACGCTGCTCAGGAAGCCAAGAAGTAATCACTTCTTGCTTTTTGCAGTCCTGAAAGAGCCGCTGGTCCGCCAGCGGCTTTTTCTTTGCCTGGCGTTTGCCGGGCAGCACGGCAACGGCGCCACCAACGTGCCGGCACAGCCTGTTCCCGGAGGGCGGCGAGGTGACGACGCATGCATGTCGCCTCGCGCGAATGCCGCGCCGTCGTCCGTCGCTGACGTCACTGACGTCGCGTCGCAAGCGTGCGCCCCCGCACACAGGATTTGTCCGCGCCATTGCGTCGTCCACGCGTAGCGCGCATGCAAGCGCGACGCATGACCCGCACGACGCGCCGCACCGCCGCCCGCGGCGAGCGATGCGGTCGATGCGCACCGCTGCCAGGCGCCATGCACGTGCGGCGCGTACGCGCCGACGCCGCACATCCGCATGGCCCGCATGCGACGGCAGCCGCGCGCATCGCAGTGCCTGGCTCCCACCCCACGGCGCCTCCCCAACCAGCGACAGCGCCTTCCTGAACACTGCCCCGCGCCACCGCTTCGCCTTGACGCAGGCTGCATGCGCGTCCGCCTAGGCTGCGCCGCGTCACCCACCCGTGGACGGAGAAGCCGCATGAACAAGACCCCGATCGTGGCCCTGCTGGGCGCCCTCGCACTGGCCGGCTGCCAGGGTCCCGAATCGCAGCAGGCACAACGCGACGCCAAGGTCGCTGCCGAACAGACCGGCGAAGCGGCCAAGGAAGCCGCCGGCCAGGTCGCGCAGGCCGGGCGCGAGGTCGCCGCCGACGCGCGCGATGCCGCGCACCGTGCGGCCAACTCCGATGCGGTCAAGGATGCCTCGGCCGCAGCCAAGGAGATGGCGGCCGATGCCAGCGAGGCCACGGCGAATGCGGCGCAGAAAGTCGCCGACAAGGCGCGCGAGAACGCCAACGAAGATCCGCACAACGGCGACCGCGAGCAGCATTGAGTCATTGGCCGTCCCCGTGCATGCGGGGGCGGCCTCTGCCGCGCAGCGCGTGCCGCGCGCTGTGCCGGCAAGGCGTCTTTTGTGACGCCGGTCCAAGGCGTTTGCGGCGTCACAGTAGACTTTTGCGATGCCGATTCTCCAACGTGTGCGGGCCAGGACCCGTCTAGCCCTGCTGTTCTCCGCTGCGGTCTTCGTGCTGATCGGCGCCGGCGTGTTCTACGGCGCACAACGCGCGCTCTCCGACGCCGCACGCGTCGCCCACACCCACGAAGTGCTGCGCAACATCGACGAGGTGCAATCCACCTTGCTGATGACCGAATCCTCGTTGCGCGGCTACGAGTTGACCGACAACCAGGCCTATCTGAGCCTCTACTACGACAGCGCCGAACGCGTGCCACGGCAGTTGGCGCAGCTGCGCAAGCTGGTTTCCGACAATCCCGTGCAGATCGCCAACATCCAGGTGCTGCAGCAGTCGATGGACACGCGACTGCGGCAGATGCGGGAGATGCTCGCGGTGTACCAGCGCGACGGCCTGCAGGCGCTGCGGCAGGCGATGGCGCCCAGCGTGTACCAGAGCTCCAGCGCGATCCGCGACCAAGTGCAGCAGATGACCGACGTGGAACTGCAACTGCTGCAGAGCCGCGACACCTCCAACCAGCGCAGCGCCGACATGCTGCTGGTGCTCGCCCTGGCCGGCATCCCGTTCGGCCTGGGCAGCGTCGGCGTGGTGTACGCGCTACTGCTGCGCGAACTGCGCAACCGCAGCAACGCCGAGCAGGCCGCCTCGGTCGCCAACGAGAAGATGGAAACCAGCATCACCGAGCTGGAGCGCACCAGTGCCGACCTCAACGCGCTCAGCCGCTATACCGGCCTGCTGCAGAGTTGCGTGGAGCCGGCCGAGGCACTGACGGTGACCGCACGCCTGCTCGCCGCGCTGATGCCCGACACCGGCGGCAGCGTCTATCTGCTGCGCGCCTCGCGCGACCGCGCCGAGGAAATCGTCAGTTGGGGCCAGCCGCCGGTCGGCAGCGAGCCGGCCGTAGCGCCGCAGGACTGCTGGGCCTTGCGCCGCGACAAGAGCCACTTCGTGCATGCGCAGGGCCACGACTCGGCCTGCGCGCATCTGCGCGAGGATCCGTACGCGGCCGGTGCCAGCACCGCCTGCATTCCGTTGTCGGCTCAGGGCACCCAGTTGGGCTTCGTGTTCCTGGCCGGGCGCGGCACCGGTCCACTGCCGCGCATCGCCATCGCCGAGGCCGCCGCCGAGCAGCTGTCGCTGGCGCTGAGCAACCTGCTTCTGCGCGAGTCGCTGCGCCTGCAGTCGATCCGCGACCCGCTCACCGGCCTGTTCAACCGGCGCTACCTGGAAGAATCGCTCAACCACGAACTGGCCCGCTGCGGACGCCGGCAGATGCCGCTGTCGCTGCTGATGCTGGACGTGGACCACTTCAAGCAGTTCAACGACCTGCACGGCCACGGCGGCGGCGACGCCCTGCTGGTCGCGGTCGGGCAGATGCTGTCGACGCGGCTGCGCGGCGAGGACATCGCCTGCCGCTACGGCGGCGAGGAGTTCACGGTGATCCTGCCGGAGACCGGGCCGGAACAGGCGCAGGCCATCGCCGAACAGATCCGCAGCGCTGCCCAGCAATTGAGCGCGACCGTGGACGGCAAGGCGCTGCCGGCGGTGACCATGTCGATCGGCGTGGCCAGCTATGCGCGCGACGGCGTGGTCGCCACCACCCTGCTGCGCAAGGCCGATGCGGCGCTGTACCGGGCCAAGCGCTGCGGCCGCAACCAAGTGCAGGCCTACGACCCGGCGCTGGACGGCATGGGCTGAACCAGCGGCGGTCGCGGTCGGGCCGCTGTTTTGAAGAAAGCGTCACAAAACCGACGCGATAGAGCGGCGATAGTCGCGCTTCCCCCGACTGGAGACGACAGCCCATGTCCATCTGGAAAGACCAGGGTCCTGCGCGCAAGGATGGCCTGCCGCCCGTTCCCGGCAACGGCGCGTTGCCGCCGGAGCCGCGCCCGGCGGGCGATGCCGCCCCAGGCGAACCGCTCGCCGCGGCCGCCGCCGCCGCCCCTGCCGCCCGCGCCGCTGCGCCGGCACCCGCCGCGAAGGAATCGCTGATCGCCGCCGACATCAGTATCGAGGGCAAGATCGAGGGCACCGGCCACATCCGCATCGCCGGCAAGTTCAAGGGCGACGTCAATGTGCAGGGCGACCTCACCATCGAGACCGGCGCCAAGCTCAGCGGCGGCGTGCGCGCCGACAAGGTGGTGATCGCCGGCGAGCTGGAAGGCAACATCGAATCGGCCTCGCGGGTGGAGCTGCTTGCGTCCGGCGCGCTGATCGGCGACGTCAAGGCCGGCTCGCTGACCGTGGCCGCCGGCTCGCGCATGCGCGGCCAGGCCGACTTCGGCTGGGACGACGACAAACATGCCCGCAAGGGCGGCAAGCCCGCGGAGTCCGACGCCGGCGCATGAGCAGCCCGCGTCCCGGCAGTCCGGGGGCGACCCGGACCTGCCCGCACTGCAAGGCCACCATTCTCGAAAGCGCCAGCGTCTGCCCGGCGTGCAAGCACCACCTGCGCTTCGATTCGGCGGTGCTGCAGCAGTCGGCGCCATCGGCGCTGGTGCCACTGCGGGTGGAAGGGAGCATCCGCCACCCGGCCGACGGCAGCGCCTGGGAATACACCGTGTTGGTGAGCATCCGCAACGGCCGCGGCGAGGAAATCAAGCGCCAGTTGGTCGGCGTCGGCGCCATGCTCGACGGCGAGGAACGCAGTTTCACGCTGTCGGTCGAGGCGACGCCGGTGCGGGGTGGGAAGCGCGGGAGGCATTAGCGTCTTGCGGCGCCGGGATTGGGGATTGGGGATTGGGGATTCGTAAAAGCCTGGCCCCTCTCCCATCGGGAGAGGGGTTGGGGTGAGGGTACGGCTGCGCGTCGCCTGTGACCGTCGCACTTGCTGCATGGCGACGCTGGCTGCCGTACCCTCATCCGCCCCTTCGGGGCACCTTCCCCCAAAAAGGGGGCCGTGGTCCCGGAGGGAGAAGGAAGTGCCGGCCCTCTCATTTCCCACTTGGCGACGGCGCGGTGCGTCGCCATGCCACACGCCTACGGCAACGCACGCATCAGCAGTTCCTCGACCGGCACACCCGGCTGCAGCGTGCCGAACGCCAGGCCATGCGCGCCGGCTAGGCGACTGCGTACGAACGTCGAGGCGGCCGGACTGCCGCTGCGCAGCAGGAGCGCGGCCTGCAAGGCCAGTGCGATGCGTTCGGCCAGGCGCCGTGCGCTGTACTCGTCTACTTCGGCGTGGCCAGCCAGCGGCGCGCGCAGTGCGTCCAGCGCCGCGTCGTACGCCGGGTCGCTGCCGGCCGCGGTCTGCAGCTCCGCCAGGACCGCGGCCGCGCTGGCCGGTTCGCGCGCCAGCGCGCGCAGCACGTCCAGGCACTGGATGTTGCCGCTCCCCTCCCAGATCGAGTTCAGTGGCGCCTGCCGGTACAGCCGCGGCAGGATCGACTCCTCGACGTAGCCGGCACCGCCCAGGCATTCCTGCGCCTCGTTGACGAAGGCCGGCGCGCGCTTGCACAGCCAGTACTTGCCCAGCGCGGTGGCAATGCGCGCGAACGCCGCTTCCGACGCATCGACGTCGGCCGCATCCACCGCGCGCGCCACCCGCAGCGCGAACGCGGTGGCGGCTTCCGATTCCAGGGCCAGGTCGGCCAGCACGTTGCGCATCAGCGGCTGCTCGACCAGGCGCTTGCCGAACGCGATGCGATGCCGCGCGTGGTGCAGCGCCTGGGCGAACGCCATGCGCATCTGCGCAGCGGCGGCGAGCATGCAGTCGAGCCGGGTCAGCATCACCATGCCGATGATCCGCGCCACCCCATGCCCTTCCTCGCCGACCCGCTGCGCCCAGGCCCCGGCGAACTCGACTTCGCTGGACGCATTGGACCAGTCGCCCAGCTTGTCCTTCAGCCGCATCAGCCGCAGCGCGTTGAGCTGCCCATCGGGCAGGCGCCGCGGCAGCAGGAAGCAGGTCAGGCCGCCCGGTGCCTGCGCCAGCACCAGGAAGCCGTCGGACATCGGTGCGGAGAAGAACCACTTGTGCCCGACCAGACTGTACGCGCCGGCGCCGTCCAGCGGCGTGGCGACGGTGGCGTTGCGGCGCACGTCCGAGCCGCCCTGCTTCTCGGTCATGCCCATGCCCAGGGTGATGCCGGCCTTGTCGGCGATCGGCACATCGCGCGGGTCGTAGTGCGGCGCGGCGGCCTTGTCGGCCCACTCACGCAAGGCCGGGTCCTGGCGCAACACCGCGACCGCGGCGTGGGTCATGGTCAGCGGGCAACTGGTGCCGGCCTCGGCCTGGTGGTGCAGGTAGCTCAGCGCCGCACGCGCCACATGCGCGCCCGGCTGCGGGCTGTGCCAGGACAGCCCGGCCACGCCATGGCGCTTGGCCGCGTCCAGCAACTGGTGATAGGCCGGGTGAAACTCGACCGTGTCGATGCGGTGGCCGTAGCGGTCGTGCGTGCGCAGCCGCGGACGGTCGCGGTTGGCGTCGAAGCCGAGCCGATATAGCGCATCGCCGGCCAGCACGCCGTACTGCGCCAGCGTCGCCGCGAAGCCGTCCGCGCCCTCGCGTGCGCAGGCCTCACGCAGCACCGCGTCGCCGGCCCAAAGATCGCGCGGTTCGAACGGCGGCGGCTGATTCTCGACCGTATGCGTGGCGAACGCCGGCAGGTCCGTGTGCATGCATCTCCCTCCCAGAAGCGCTGCACGCATTGTGGCCGATCCGTCGCGTCGCCGCGAACGCGCGGGGCGGATTCTCATCTCCTGCACACCGGCTTGGACACAGTGGCGCCCATGCCGAATGCCGCTTCCCAGGACCTGGTGGTGCTGCGCCCGGAAGGGCTGTACTGCCCCGCCGGCGATTTCCATATCGATCCCTGGCGGCCGGTGCCGCGCGCGGTCATCACCCACGGCCACGGCGACCACGCGCGCTCGGGCATGGGCGAATACCACTGCGCCGCCGCCGGCCTGCCCATCCTGCGCTGGCGGCTGGGCGAGCAGGCCTATCGGGCCTACGATTACGGCACCCGCTTCACGCTCGGCCGCGCGCAGGTGTCGCTGCATCCGGCCGGGCACGTGCTCGGCTCGGCGCAGGTACGCATCGAAGTGGATGGCGAGGTCTGGGTCGCCTCGGGCGACTACAAGCGCCAGCCGGATCCGACCTGCGCGCCGTTCGAGGTGGTGCGTTGCGACACCTTCATCACCGAGGCCACCTTCGCCCTGCCGGTGTACCGCTGGCCGGACACCAGCGCGGTGGCGCGCGAGATCGTCGCCTGGCGCCGCGAATGCGGCGCGCGCGGCGAGGCCGCGGTGCTGTTCTGCTACGCATTGGGCAAGGCGCAGCGCGTGCTCGCCGAATTGCAGCCGTGGGACGACCAGCCGGCGCTGCTGCACGGCGCGGTGGCGGCCGGCGTGGCGGTGTATCGCGAGGCCGGCGTGGCGATGCTGGACACGCGCACCGTGTCCGAACTGGACAAGCGCGCCGACTACGCCGGGCAGTTGGTGCTGGCGCCGCCGTCGGCCGCCGGCAGCCCGTGGCTGCGCCGCTTCCGCCATGCGCAACTCGGCTTCGCCTCGGGCTGGATGCGGCTGCGCGGCAACCGCCGCCGGCGCAACTACGACCGCGGCTTCGTGGTCTCCGACCATGCCGACTGGCCCGATCTGCTGCGCACCATCGACGAGACCGGCGCGCGGCGCGTGATTGCGACCCACGGCAACACCGACGCGATCATCCGCGCGCTCAACGAACGCGGTGTCGCCGCCGAGGCGTTCCGTACCGACTATGGTGGCGAGGAATGAAGCGCTTCGCCGCGCTGTACCGGCAACTGGACCAGAGCACCGCGACGCTGGACAAGCGCACCGCACTGGTGGCGTATTTCGAGCAGGCGCCGCCCGCCGACGCGGCCTGGGCGATCTGGCTGCTCAGCGGCGGCAAACTGCGGCGCATCGCCAACACCCGCGAACTGCGCGAATGGATCGCACAGGAAAGCGGCCTGCCCGGCTGGCTGGTGGACGACAGCTACGACCACGTCGGCGATCTGGCCGAGACCCTGACCCTGCTGCTCGACGATCCGGCGGAAACCCCGGACCCGGCACCGCTGCGCGACTGGATCGAGGAGCGCCTGCTGCCGGTGGCCGCACAGGACGACACCGCACGCCGCGCCGCGGTGGTGGCCGGCTGGCGCAGCCTGGCCTTCGACGAGCGCCTGCTGTTCAACAAGCTGCTGACCGGCGCGCTGCGCGTGGGCGTGTCGCAGCGACTGGTGCAGCAAGCCTTGGCAGCGATGTCCGGGATCGACATCGCACGCATCGCCCAGCGCATGCTCGGCGCCTGGTCGCCGACGCCGCAGGCGCTGGAGCAGTTGCTGTCCGACGAGGTGCTGCCCAGCGACCGCCAGCAGCCCTACCCGTTCTTCCTCGCCTCGCCGCTGGAAGCCGAAGTCGCCACGCTCGGCGCTCTCGACGATTGGCTGCTGGAGTGGAAATGGGACGGCATCCGCCTGCAGCTGATCCGCCGCGACGGCGAAGTGGCGCTGTGGTCGCGTGGCGAGGAACGCCTGGACGGGCGCTTCCCGGAGATCGAGGCGGCCGCGGCGACGCTGCCGCGCGATGCGGTGATCGATGGCGAGCTGCTGGTCTGGCGCGAAGGCGAGCCCGCGCCGCTGCCGTTCACCGCACTGCAGACCCGCATCCAGCGACGCAAGCCTGGTGCCAAGACCCTGGCCGATACGCCGGCGCGGGTGCTCGCCTATGACCTGCTGGAACTGGACGGCCAGGACCTGCGCGAGCAGCCGCTGCAGCAGCGCCGCGCGCAGTTGCAAACGTTGCTGGAGGCGCACGCCGATCCGCGCCTCACGCTGTCGCCGCAGGTGCAGGCCGCGACGTGGGAGCAGGCGGCGGCGCTGCGCGAGGATTCGCGCGTGCAAGGCGTGGAAGGGCTGATGCTCAAGCGTGCGACGTCGCCCTACCAGTCCGGCCGCCGCCGTGGCGACTGGTGGAAGTGGAAGGTGGCGCCACTGACCATCGACGCGGTACTGCTGTACGCGCAGGCTGGTCACGGCCGGCGCAGCACGCTGTACACCGACTACACCTTCGGCCTGTGGGACGGCGAGCAACTGGTGCCGGTGGCCAAGGCCTACTCGGGCCTGGACGACAGCGAGATCCTGGCGCTGGACCGCTGGATCCGCGCGCACACCACCGAGCGCTTCGGCCCGGTGCGCGCGGTGACGCCGTATCACGTGTTCGAGCTCGGTTTCGAGGCGGTGAATCGCAGCAGCCGGCACAAGTCCGGCATCGCCGTGCGCTTCCCGCGCATCCTGCGCTGGCGCCACGACAAGCCGTTCGCCGAGGCCGACCGCTTGACCACGCTGCAGGCGCTGGCGCGATGAGCGCAACCGCGGCGCGGCGGCGCCCGGCCGATGCGCCGCTGCACGCCTGGTTCGCGCAGCAGGGCTGGCAACCGCTGCCGTTCCAGCGCGCGCTGTGGCGGCAGTACCTGGACGGCGGCTCCGGGCTGCTGCACACGCCCACCGGCAGCGGCAAGACCCTGGCTGCGTTCGGCGGCCCGTTGTTGGAGGGTCTGCGTGCGCAGGCCGCGGCGCAGGCGGCCGCCGCCAAACAGAAGCCCGCCCGTGGCAACGGCGCCAGCGCGACTGCCAAGACCGTCGCGCCGCCGCGCACGCGCCGGCAGGCGCAGCGCGACCTCAAGGTGCTGTGGATCACCCCGTTGCGCGCGCTCGCCGCCGACACGGTACGCGCGCTGCGCGAACCGGCGCAGGCGCTGGGCCTGGACTGGCAGATCGGCCTGCGCACCGGCGACACCAGCGCCCGCGACAAGCGCCTGGCGCGCAGCGGCAAGCTCGACGTGCTGGTGACCACGCCCGAATCGCTGGCACTGCTGCTGTCCTATCCCGACACCGCGCCGCAACTGGCGACGCTGCGCTGCGTGATCGTCGACGAGTGGCACGAGCTGCTCGGCAACAAGCGCGGCGTGCTGCTGCAGCTGTGCCTGGCGCGGCTGCGCGGCTGGGCGCCGACGCTGCGCACCTGGGGCCTGTCGGCCACGCTCGGCAACCTGGACGAAGCGCGCGACGTGCTGCTGCCGCACCTGCCGCAGGCGCCGATCGTGGCCGGGGTCAAGCCGCGCACCCTGACCCTGGAGACGCTGGCACCCGCGGTCGGCGAGCGCTTTCCCTGGGCCGGGCACCTGGGCCTGGCGCAATTGCCACGGGTGCTGGAAAAACTCTTCGCGGTGCGCACCAGCCTGCTGTTCACCAACACCCGCGCGCAGGCCGAGCTGTGGCATCAGGCGCTGACCTCGGTGTGGCCGGAAGAAGCGCACACCCTGGCGCTGCACCACGGCTCGCTGGACCCAGCGCTGCGCAGCGCGGCCGAGCAGGGCCTGCGCGACGGCAGCCTGCGCTGCGTGGTGGCGACCTCCAGCCTGGACCTGGGCGTGGATTTCCCCGCCGTCGATCAGGTGCTGCAGATCGGCAGCCCCAAGGGCGTGGCGCGGCTGCTGCAGCGTGCCGGCCGCGCCAAGCACCGCCCCGGCGAGGCCGGCCACGTGTTGTGCGTGCCCTCGCACGCGCTGGAACTGGTCGAGTACGCCGCGGCGCGCCGCGCCATCGCCCATGGCCGCATCGAATCGCGGCCCTCGCCGCGGCTGTCGCTGGACGTGCTGGCGCAGCACTGCATCACCTGCGCACTGGGCGGCGGCTTCGCTGCCGACGCGCTGTACGCCGAAGTGCGCGGCACCGCCGCCTTCGCCATGCTGGATGCGCCGACCTGGCAGGCGGTGCTGGAGTTCGTCGTGCAGGGCGGACGCGCGCTGGCGCAGTATCCGGACTACCGCAAGGTGGTGCTGGACGCGGACGGCCGGTACCGCGTGCACGACCGCCGCATCGCCCTGCGTCATCGCCTGTCGATCGGCACCATCACCAGCGATGGCAGCGTCGCGGTGCGCTTCCTGCGCGGCGGCCGGCTCGGCGCGGTGGAGGAGCAGTTCGTCGGCCGTCTGCGCCGCGGCGATCGCTTCCAGTTCGCCGGGCGCCTGCTGGAACTGGTGCGACTGGAGGACATGACCGCCTACGTGCGTCTGGCCAAGGGCGGCGACGGCAGCGTGCCGAAGTGGATGGGCGGGCGCATGCCGCTGTCTTCGGAACTGGGCCGCGAGGTGGAAGCGGTGTTCGCCGATCCGCGTGGCGAGGCCGAACTGCGCGCGCTGGCGCCGCTGCTCGGCCTGCAGCGCGCGCTGTCGGCTCTGCCGGCACCGCAGCGGCTGCTGGCCGAGCGCGTGCGCGCCCGCGACGGCCAGCACCTGTTCGTGTATCCGTTCGCCGGCCGCCAGGTGCACGAAGGCCTGGCCGCGTTGCTGGCGCTGCGCTGGGGCCGACGGCAGCGCAATACCTTCAGCTTCGCCGCCAACGACTATGGCTTCGTGCTGTCGCCGGCGGAGGACGCGCCGATCGATGCGGCGCTGCTGCGCGAACTGCTGAGTCCGGCGCAGTTGTTCGAGGATCTGCGCGAGAGCCTCAACCTCGGCGAACTGGCGCGCCGCCAGTTCCGCGAGATCGCCCGCGTCGCCGGCCTGTTGCCGCCCAGCCTGCCCGGCCGCCTGCCGCGCAGCCTGCGCCAGCTGCAGGCCTCCAGCGGCCTGCTGTACGACGTGCTGAGCCGCTTCGATCCCGAGCACTTGCTGCTGGCGCAGGCCGAGCGCGAGGTGCTGCAGGGCGAGATGGAACTGACCAGGCTCGCCGCCACCCTGGACGATTGCGCCGCGCGCGAGCTGGCGCTGCACAGCCCGCGCAGCCTTACCCCGCTGGCGTTCCCGCTGTGGGCCGAGAGCATCCGCGGCCAGCTCAGCACCGAGGACTGGAAGGCACGGGTGATGCGCGCGGCGGCGCAACTGGAGCAGCGCAATGCGCGCTGAACTGGACTGGCTGCTGGCCGGGGAACCGATGCGCCTGCTCGGCGACCGCGCGCTGTACTGGCCGGCGCGGCGACGGCTGCTGATCGCCGACCTGCACCTGGGCAAGGCCGACGTCTTCCGCCGCGCCGGCATCGGCCTGCCGCGCGGCGGCACCGCGCTCGACCTGGCGCGGCTGTCGGCCCTGCTGCAGGCGCAGGACGCGGCGGAACTGTGGATCCTCGGCGACGTGCTGCACGGCGCCGCACCCGATGCCGACTGGCAACGCCAGTGGCATGCCTGGCGCGCGCAGCATCCGCAACTGCGCGTGGCGGCGATCACCGGCAACCATGACCGCGCCCTGGCCGGCGCTGGGCTGGACATCGCGCCGCTTGGCACGCAGGTGGAAGACGGCCCGTTCGTGTTGCGTCACGATCCGGTGACGGATGCGCAGCGCCATGTGCTGTGCGGACATTTGCACCCGCTGGCCAAACTGCCGGGCCTTCGCCCGCGCTGGCCGGCGTTCTGGCTGCGCGACGGCATGACCGTGCTGCCGGCGTTCTCGCACTTCACCGCCGGCGTCGCCCCGGTCCTGGCGCCGGGCGAGCGCCTGGTCGCCTGCGTCGAAGGCGCGGCCTTCGCCCTTCCAGTGGCGACGGCGTAGATCGGGCGGGGTGGCGACTGGTCGTGACTGCAACCGAAGTGGCGAGTGCGATGCCATGCTGTGGGAGGGACTTCAGTCCCGACGCGACAACTGAAGGGCGTCGGGGCTGAAGCCCCTCCCACAATGCAGTCGCAATGCATTGCGCGAGTGCTTGGCACCGTGCCGGAGGAAGCGTCGGCGTAACGCGGGGCAGCCCATGACCGCGATCAAAGCAACAAGTGCACTGCCCTAATGTGGGAGGGACTTCAGTCCCGACGCGACCAACTGAAGGGTGCCGGGGCTGAAGCCCCTCCCGCACAAGATTGGCGAATCGCGGCACGACAATGTTGCAAGTGCAAAGACAGAACATCGCCGTCGGGCCGCGCTCGCCGCGTTGCGCTCTGCACGCGCCGTCGCCGCGACGAATCACCCAAGCGCGCGTCCACCTGCGTCCGCGATCTCGCCGCCTACGGCAGCGCCACGCGTCGCGCCACCGCGTCCTGCAACGCTTCGAGAAACTCTGGCGCCAGCGGCAGCTTGCCAAACCAGCCGTGCTGGGTGCCGCTGAGCACGCGCAGCATGTGTCCGCGGCCCCCCGGCATGCGCCCGGCCGGCAACATGCCCACATCGCGCAGCCGCGCCACCACGTCGCGCTCGGACTGGAACAGCGGGGTCAGCCAGCGGCTCCAGAACTGGTACACCGCCACGTGCGCCTGGCGCTGCGCCTGGTAGCGCGCCAATGCCGCGTCGATGTCCGGCGCGGTGCGAAGGCTCTCACTCAATGCCCAGGCATCCATCAGCGCCATGTTGACGCCCTGCCCCAGTTGCGGGCTCATCGCATGCGCCGCGTCGCCGGCCAGCACCAGGCGGCCGCGGTACCAGTGCCGCTGCACCGCATCGCGGTAGCTGGCCCGCGCCAGTTGCGCAGGTGCGTCGATCTGCGCCAGGCGTTCGCGCGCCTGCGGCCACAACTGCGCGATCTCCTCCAGCCACGGCTGCACACCGCGCGCCTGCCAGGCATCGAACTCGGCGGTCGGCAGGCTCCAGAAGAAACTCACCCGGGGCTCGGCATCGCCTGGGCGGGTGCCCACCGGCAGCAGGCCGATCATCTTGCGCGCGGCCACGTAGCGCTGGCGCAGTTCGTCGGGGAAGGCCCAGTCGCCGCGCGGCAGCAGGCACCACAGCGCGCCCCACGGATACATCCGGTCCAGCCGCGTCGCCTGCACCTGCGCGCGCAGCGCCGAGGCCGAGCCGTCGCAGGCGATCACCAGGTCGAACGGCCCGTGCCAGCGGCCGTGCTGGTCCTGCACCCGGCGCAGCGTGTCGTCGATGGCGACGATGCGCGTATCGCGCTGCAGCGTGGCGTAGCCGTCCCAGGCCTGCGCCAGCAGGGCGAACAAGGCGCCGCGCTGCATGCCCAGCCCGAACAGGCGCGCCTCCAGGTCGTGGTAGCGCATGTCCATCACCGCGCGCCCGCACGGGGTCTCGCCGTACAGGCGGTGCACCGGCGCGCCGTAGGCCAGGGCCTGCTCGAGCAGGCCGATCCGCCACAGCACCTGCAGGCCGGTCGGCTGCAGCAGGAAACCGGCGCCGACCGGCCCGGGCTCGGCGGCGCGCTCGAACACCTGCACGCGGTGCCCGTCGCGCGCCAGCAGCAGCGCCAGTGCCTGGCCTGCGGTGCCATACCCCACGATCCCGATCTGCAATCCTTGCGTCATTGCCCGCACCGCCTGCCGACGCCGACACCACGGCGTCTCCCATAAAAAACCCCGCCGAAGCGGGGTTCAAGGCACAACCGAGTCAACGCGCGCGCTTACTCGACCGGCGTGATATTCGAGGCTTGCGCGCCCTTCGGACCCTGGGTCACGTCGTAGCTGACACGCTGTCCTTCCTGCAGGCTGCGGAAGCCCTTGGAGTTGATCGCGGAGAAGTGCGCGAACACATCGGCGCTACCGTCTTCCGGAGAAATAAAACCAAATCCCTTGGCGTCGTTGAACCACTTGACGGTACCGTTCGGCATGGTGATGCGAGACCTTTTGCAGTGAATGGGTGGTGGTTGTGCGGCAGCCGCACCGGCGGAGTATGCAAAGCTTGCGCAACGAAGACAATCACCCGCGCGCCAGTTCCCCCACCAGCTCCGGCAGCCCGACCGAGGCCGCCTCGACATTGGCCAGCACCTCGGCCAGGGTGATTTCCTCGGCGTCGCCGCAGCCGGCCGCCCAGTTCGCCACGATCGCCAGGCAGGCGTAGTCCAGGCCCAGCTCGCGCGCCAACCCGGCTTCGGGCATGCCGGTCATGCCGACCAGGTCGCAACCGTCGCGGCGCAGCCGCGCGATCTCGGCGATGGTTTCCAGGCGCGGCCCCTGCGTGGCGGCGTAACAGCCACCGTCCACAAGCGCGGTGCCGGTGACGCGCGCGGCGGCGAGGATCTTGCTGCGCAGCAGCGGCGAATACGGATGACCGAAATCCACGTGCAACACCTCGCTGCCCGGCTCTTCGCACAGGGTGGAGATGCGCCCCCAGGTGTAGTCGATCAACTGGTCCGGGCAGGCCAGCACGCGCGGGCCGAAGCGCTCGGTGATGCCGCCCACCGTGTTCAACGCGAGCACGCGCGTGGCGCCGATCTGCTGCAGTGCAGCAAGGTTGGCGCGATAGTTGATCTTGTGCGGCGGCAGCGAATGGCCTTCGCCGTGGCGGGCCAGGAAGGCGACGCGGTGGCCGAGCAGCGTGCCGACCCGCACCGGGCCGGAAGGCGCGCCGTAGCGCGTCTCGACCTCGTGGGTCTGCACATCGTCCAGTTGTGCGAGCTTGTAGACGCCGGTGCCGCCGATGACGGCCAGTGCGATGTTGTCCATGCGGAACCTCGAACGAAAGGGAATACCTGCGCCGGCGACGCGCGCCGGCAGCGGGAAACGGCAGCCACGCAGGCGAGGCTGGCTCGCCTGGCCGCTTACTCCTTCATCGCGTAGATCGCCGGCAGGTTGCGCAGGGCCTCGTTGACGTCCATGCCGAAGCCGAACACGTAGCGGTCCGGCACTTCGACGCCGACATAGTCGGCGCTGACCCCGGGCACGCAGCGGTCGTGGCGCTTGACCGTCAGCGCGGCGATGCGCACATCGGTGGCGCCCTGCTCCAGGCACCACTCGCGCACTGCCTTCAGGGTCAGGCCTTCGTCGAGGATGTCGTCGAGCAACAGCACGCGGCGACCGTACAGCGCGGTGGCCGGGCGGTGCTTCCATACCAGTTCGCCGCCGACGGTCTCGCCGCGGTAGCGGGTGGCGTGCAGGTAGTCCAGTTGCAGGTCCTGGCCGCGGCTGCCCAGTTCCAGCGCCAGCTGGCCGGCGAACGGCAGCGCGCCGTGCATGATGGTCAGGTAGACCGGGGTTTCGCCGCGGTAGTCGGCTGCGATGGCGTCGGCCATCTGGGCGATGGCCTGGTCGATGCGGGTGCGATCGACCAGCAGGTCGGCCTGGGCCAGGGCCTGGGCGATGGTGAGAGTGGACATCAGGCGGTTTTTCCGAAGGTGGAGAGCAGATGGGATTGGGTGTGGCCATAGCGGGCATCGGCCAGCAGGCCGTCCCAGCCAAGGCCGCCGCGGCCGATCAGGCCGAGCAGCGCGGCGGTGTTGAGCGGGCGATCGCGCACGGCCTGCAGCGAGTCTTCGACCAGTTCCGGGTGGCAGACCAGGACCACGTCGCAGCCGGCGTCCAGGTGCGCAGTGACCCGCGCGGCGACGCCGCCGGCGGCGAACGAGGCGGCCATGCCGATGTCGTCGGAGAACACCACGCCACGGAAGCCCAGCTCCTGGCGCAGGATCTGCTGGATCCAGCGCGGCGAGTAGCCGGCCGGTTCCGGCGCCACCTGCGGGTAGACCACGTGCGCCATCATCACCGCATCGGCGCCGGCGGCGATGCCGGCGGAGAACGGCACCAGGTCTTCCTGGCGCAGGGTGTCCAGCGAACGCGGGTCCTCTGCGTTGTCGACGTGGGTGTCCTCGAGCACGGTGCCGTGGCCGGGGAAATGCTTGAGAGTGGCGCCCATGCCCACGCTGTGCATGCCGCGCACGTAGGCCGCGGCGAAGGCCGCGACCACCTGCGGATCGTCGCTGAAGGCGCGGTCGCCGATGGCGCGGTTGCCGCGGGCCAGGTCCAGCACCGGGGCGAAGCTCAGGTCGATGCCGCTGGCGCGGATCTCGCTGGCCATCAGCCAGGCGTGCTGCTCGGCCATCTCCAGCGCCGCGGCCGGATCGCGCGCGTACAGCGCGCCGAAATCCTGCAGCGGCGGCAATGCGCTGTAGCCCTCGCGGAAGCGCTGCACGCGCCCGCCTTCCTGGTCCACGCAGAGCAGCAGCGGCCGCGGCGTGGCGACGCGGATCGCCGCACTCAACTCGGTCACCTGCGCGCGCGAGGCGAAATTGCGTTTGAACAGGACCACGCCGGCCACCGCATCGTGCTGCAGCCAGTCGCGCTCCTGCGCGGTGAGTTCGGTACCGGCAACGCCGATCGCGAGCATGCGGGGGATTCCTCCTGCCGGCGCGGTTCAGGCGCCTGTGGGTCGGCATTGTCGCAGATGCCGGCGTCGGCGGCAGGTCGCGCCCCTGCCAGCTGACACGTCTCGGTAATGAACGCGGACGGAGCGGTGGCGCGCGCAGCGATGCGCGGCGCAACCAACGCCGGGCCGCACAGCAGATCGCATGGTCCGCGCCCGGCAGGCGAACCTCGCGGCCGGCAGCCTGGTCGGCGTGGCCGGAATGGGCGCGCGGAATGCAGGGGGACGCCCCGGCGCGCCAGCATCGTGCCTGACAGGACGTCTGCGCACACCGCGGGCAGTCTCTTTACGGCCCCGAGACGACGGTCTGGCGGGCGACCTGCCGCGCACGGATCGAAACGTGCCGCGCGCGCGTTCCTAGACCGCGCACCCCTCCGGACCGCAATCGCGGCCCGCCTGGGCGTCGGCCAGCAAACCGCGCACGGTGGCCACGAACACCTCCGGCGGCTGCGCGCCCTGCAGCGCCTGGCGGCCATCGATGACGTAGGTGGGTACCGCGCGGATGCCCATGGCCTGCGCCTGCTGCAGTTCCGCCTCGATCTCGTCCAGTCCCTCGTCGCCGGCCAGCAGCGCCTGCACCCGCGCCGCCGACAGCCCACCGGCGGCGCCGGCATCGCACAGCGTCTGCACCTCGGCCAGGTTGCGGCCCTCGGCGAAGTGCGCATGGAACAGCGCCTCGGCGACCGCGTCGACATCGCCCTCGCGCGCCGCCAGCCACAGCAAGCGGTGCGCGGGCAGCGTGGTCACCCGCACCTGTCCGCGACCGAAGTCGAACGGCAGGCCTTCGGCGCGCGCGGTGGCCTGGGTCTGCGCCAGGATCTGCTCGGTGCGCGCCGCACCGCCGAACTTGGCCGCATAGGCCTCGCGCAACGGCACCGGCTCGGTGCCGGCGTCCGGATCCAGCTGATACGGATGCCAGTGGATCTCCAGCGCCGGCGCATCCGCGCCGAGCGACGCAAGACCTTGCTGCAACCGGCGCTTGCCGATCCAGCACCAGGGACAGACCACGTCGGACCAGATATCGATGCGCATCAGCTGGGATTCGGGATTGGGGATTCGGGATTGGCAAAAGCATAAGCCCGATCGCCGCGAGAAGCGGGGATTCAGGATTGGGGATTCGCAAAAGCGGGCCGCGTGCGGCGTTTGGCTTTACGCTTTTGCCAATCCCGAATCCCCACTCCCCAATCCCGTCCATTCGCAGAATGGACACGTCGCCAGCGCCACGTTGTAGTACCGCGGGTCGTCGGTGACTTCGGCGCCGAGCCAGTCCGGCGTGGCGAACGCCTCGTCGGCGCTGTCCAGCTCGATCTCGGCGACCACCAGCCCGGCGTTGTCGCCGAGGAACTCGTCCACTTCCCAGAGATGGCCCTGGTACTGCACGAGATGCCGGCGCTTGTCGATCAGCCCGCCCACGCACAGCGCCAGCAGCGCGCGCGCATCGTCCGGCGGGATCGGATACTCGAACTCCTGGCGGGTATGCCCGAGCTCGCGCGACTTGAGGTTGAGGAACGCGGCCTCGCCCTGCACCCGCACCCGCACCGACGCCTTCTGCGCCCCGCTGGCCAGCGCCGCCTGGTCGTTGAGATAGCCCTGCGCCATCGGAATCACCGCGTGCGCCGCCGCGCGCCAGCCGTCGCCGATGACGAGGAATTTGCGTTCGATTTCGATGGCCATGGGAATCGGGAATGGGGAAAGGAGAATGGAAAAAGCTTAAACCGCGCGCGCAGCCGCTGTGACGAATCCCTAATCCCGATTCCCCATTCCTGGCTTTTCGAACACCGCAATGCTCTCCACATGCGCGGTATGCGGAAACATGTCCATCGCGCCGGCGGCCTTGAGCACGAAGCCCTGTTCGTTGACCAAGTAGCCGGCGTCGCGCGCCAGCGAGCCGGGATGGCAGCTGACGTAGACGATGCGCTGGAACTGTTTCAGCGGCAGTTGCTGCAGCACCTCCAGCGCGCCGGAGCGCGGCGGGTCCAGCAGCAGCTTGTCGAAGCCCTGGCGCATCCACGGCGCCTGGCGCTGGTCCTGGGTCAGATCGGCGGCGAAGAACTGGGCATTGTCCAGGCCGTTGCGCTGCGCGTTGTCCCGCGCGCGCGCCACCAGCCCGGCGTCGCCTTCCACGCCGACCACCTCGCGCACGGTGCGCGCCAGCGGCAGGGTGAAGTTGCCCAGGCCGCAGAACAGGTCCAGCACGCGGTCGTCGGGTTGCGCGTCGAGCAGCGCCAGCGCGTGCGCGATCATCTTCTCGTTGAGCGCGGCGTTGACCTGGATGAAGTCCAGCGGCCGGAACGCCAGTTCCACGTCCCATTGCGGCAGCCGGAACGACAGCGGCACGGCTTGCGGATACAGCGGGTGCACGCTGTCCACACCGCCGGGCTGCAGGAAGATGGCGAAGTCGTGCTCCTGGGCGAAGGCAATCAGCGCATCCTGGTCGCGCGCGCTCAGCGGCTGCATGTGGCGGAAGGTCAGCGCCACCGCGGCGTCGCCGGCGATGAACTCGATCTGCGGGATGTCGCGCTTGCCGTCCAGGCTTTCGACCAGCTCGGCCAGCGCGGTCACCTTGAAGCCGATCTGCGGGATCACCGTGTGGCAGACCGACAGGTCGGCGACGAAACGCGGATCCTGCTCGCGGAACCCGACCAGGGTCTTGTCCTTCTTTTCCACCCGCCGCACCGAGAAGCGGCCCTTGCGCCGATAGCCCCAGGGCGCGCCGGTCAACGCCGGCAGCACCGCCTGCGGGGTCACGTGGCCGATGCGCTCCAGGTTCTCGGTCAGCACCCGCTGCTTGGCGACGATCTGCTGGTCCTCGGCCAGGTGCTGCAGCACGCAGCCGGCGCAGACGCCGAAATGCGGACAGCGCGGCGTCACCCGCTGCGGCGAGGCCTGCAGCACCTGCACGGTGCGCGCCTCGTCGAAGTGGCGGTTGCGCGCGGTCGGTTCGGCCAGGACGGTCTCGCCGGGCAGCGCGCCGGCGACGAAGGCGACCTTGTCGCCCTCGCGGCGGGCCACGCCGCGGCCATCGTGGCTGAGGTCGGCGATGTCGGTCTGGAAGGGCGTGCGGTCGAGACGGTTTCTGGATCGGGCCACGTGGCAACAGGCTGCGGGCGGAAAAGGGCGGCTATTGTCGCAGATGGGCCGGGCCGGGACCGGCTTGCGATTGCCGCGCCGGCGAGGCAAAGTGGCGCACGCACGCGCGCCACCGCGCGGGATGCGACCACGCCGCATGGAGGCATCAGCATGGCATCGAACCAGGACCCGGTAACGCGACTGCTGCTCGTCGAAGACGACCCGATCAGCCGCGCTTTCTTCGACGCGACGCTGCAGGCGCTGCCGGCCCAGGTGGACCTGGCCGACTCCGTCGCCAGCGCCCTCGCCCGCGCGCAGGCGCAGGCGCACGACCTGTGGCTGATCGACGCCAACCTGCCCGACGGCAGCGGCAGCGATTTGCTGTGCCAGTTGCAGCGGCAACGCCCCGGCACCCTGGGGCTGGCGCATACCGCCGACACCAGCGCCACGGTCCGCGCGCAGTTGCTCGACGCCGGGTTCGCCGACGTGCTGCTGAAACCGCTCAGCACCGAACGGCTGCTGCAATCGGTGCGCCGGCTGCTCGCGCGCGGCCGCCTCGGCGGCACCGCCGGGACCGCCGAACCGACCCTGGACTGGGACGAGACCACCGCGCTGGCCGCGCTCAACGGCGAGCGCGCGCACTTGATCGCATTGCGCGAACTGTTCCTGGCCGAGCTGCCCGGCACCCGCGATGCGGTGGCCTCGGCCCTGCAACTCAGCGACGACCAGGCCGTGCGCAGCCACCTGCACCGGCTGCAGGCCAGCTGCGGCTTCGTCGGCGCCGCCCGCCTGGCGCGGGCCGTGCGTCAGCTGCATGGCGACCCGGCCTCTTCGCAGGCCCGCCACCAGTTCAGCGAGGCGGTGGCGGCGTTGTTGCATTGAACCCCGGGATTGGGGATTGGGGATAACTGCCGGTCTTCTGCGCGGGTCGGCGTAGACACGGCTTGGGCTGCAATACCCGCATGCCGTGACCGATCCGGTAATGAGACGTCACCGACAGCGAAGATGCCACTTACGCAATTTTTGCGTCGGCGGCGTACCGATGCTGATGGAATGGGGTGGCGAGTTCCCGCTGGAAGCGGTGCAATAGCTTCAGGCACTGAAAGGCCTGGGCGATTTCATGTACGGCTTCGGCCCACAGGACGGCATCGTCAGCTACCAGACCAAGCGCGCCATCGACACCCCACTGCTCGCCACCACGATCGGCTACCGCAACGACAGAGTATTCTCGGCGCAGTTGGATGCAGGCGGGCGCGCCAACGGCCCGGACTCGTTTGGCTATCGGCTCAACGCCGGTATCGACCGCGGCGACGCATACACGGCGCGGGCATCGCATACCAATGTTGCAGGAAGTGGATGCTCAACGTCCTCTCCAGCCCTCCAGAATGGCGGACATGGCCCAGCCTTTGGATAGTGCGACTGTATCTGCGACAGCGACACACTAACCCTCCAATGCACCACTCCCATCGACGCATGTAGCACATGCCAGCGAGTCGGCCTGCACTTACCGAAATGCTTGGCATCAGAGAAGCTCGGCCACGTCATGTATCACGCACTCGGTCAGATTCTGATAATTCCGCCAATAGGTTCAGAGCTTCTCTAGGTTGCATCGTAGTCGCCTCCAAGATCATGCATCTCAAGCCACATTTCTGGCGTTATGCGCGCCGCGACGGCGCTAGCTCCCAAACACTCATCCAACTGGACCTTGTTCGAGCAACCGAGTAACACGCTACTAATCATACGATTCTTCAAGCACCAAGCGATCGCCAACTGAGCCTGTGAAACCCCCAGCTCTCTAGAATAGCCCCCAAGCCAGTTCGCAAAGTCAATCCACATAGAATACTGGGGCCAAGATACAGAATCCTTCAATGTCTTGAAGTCGGAAAATGAAAAACGCGAACCAATCTTGATACCATCACAATAGCGACCAGCCAAAATACCCTGTTTCAATGGCGACCAGCTAATCAAGCCAAACCCACACGTTTCAACCAAATTAACAAGCCCACCCTCGACCGTCTTCTTTGTTAATAGATTATACTCTGGCTGCTCAAGCGACGGCCCAATCAAGTGATTCTCAAGGGCAAAACTACGCGCGCACTGAATTTGACTAGCAGTCCACTTAGAGGTTCCCCAGTGCATTATCTTGCCTTGCATTATAAGAATATGCATTGTCCACACTATATCCTCAATACTCACACCCGGATCATAGGCATGACACAGGTAAAGATCGAGATAATCCAAACGCAACCGCCTGAGTGCATCATTGCAAGAATCCAACAGATGCTTCCTTGACAGACCACGCTGCATTGGAATCTCATGCTGTCTACTGCCATAAAATGCTTTGCTGGAAATGTAATAAGAGTCTCGAGGCCAATTTGAATTATGAATAATCCTTCCAAGGGCGAGCTGGGCCTCACCCCACCCATAGTTCTCTGCGGTATCAAAGAGATTCACGCCCTTATCATAAGCCATAGAAATTAATTTGGAACTAGCGGAATCATCAAGACGCTGCCCAATATTTAGCCATGTGCCGAACGCCAGCTCTGACACACGAAATCCTGTTTTACCCAAACTTCTAAAATTCACCCTACCCCCGTAATAAAGCGAGGCAGCCAGGGCTGCCTCGCATGGTGCTATTAAAATCTAGGTCCGCGACGATGGCGACGGGCACTTTTGATCGTAACCACCGCTCTTTTGATCAAACTTGCAGTAGCCCTGACCACTCTGGGCATAGGTTGTAAACTCACCACCCGCAACCAAGTCAACTTCTTGCGGAGTTAGAAGGCGAGCCACAAGCTTCTCACCACGTGTCTTTTTTTCAGTCTGCGTCATTAGCCATCTCCTTTTTATACAGCATTTAAGGCCACTAAAAATACCCTACCAAGAGTGGCCGACCTGGCAGAAGCTTATAGGCAACCTGATCTAATTAAGCACACATCAAATCGCAAACGTAGGTTGATGCACGCCATCGAGCCGCAATCTCTCCTCGAACAAATCCTTCGGATATCCGTTATCAATGAGATAACGCCCAATGTGAGCAAAATATTTCTTCAGCCCGGCACAATAAACACTAGGGTTATCAAATTCGCGAGATTTACTAAAGCGATTCTCCAGCGCCCCCCCTCCACAAATCTTTACCCAGCCGCACTCATTGCAAACATCGGGGAGCTTTGATCGCGCCCTGTCTATTCCAGCCAAACCAGGATCATTGATAAAATCACGAAGTCTTGAATTATCTACATGATACGAACGCTGCGAATTCCGCCAGTCCAAAGCTGGAATCAGCGAATCATCACAATTAATCTCGCCAGTACTCTGTATGACAACCACATGAGACCGCTTTTCAAATATATCCACAGATGGCTGGTCACATTCGGCGTAACTCTGAAAATAGCGCAGGACTTTATTGACCTCTCGAACAGAGACATCTTGATGATCGAGCCACTTCTCGAACAACTCAATTAGCGCTTCACCATAAGCTTCAGGAGAGTCACCATTAGCAAATGGATCATCATGACTTCTATCTGGCAGCAAAAACCCAATGTACTTGAATTGCAAATCATCAACAAAATGATCAAATGTTCTTCCGACCGGCAAGTCTCGTCCAATTACACTAAGCGCACCGATCTCGCTGATCTTACCCTCACTCTCGAGCCCACGAAGACGGGCAATGGTTTGAACAACCTTGGAGTGAGAGCCCTTTCCTTTATGCGTTACTCTGAAGCGATCATTATATTCGGCAGGCCCATCCAAACTGACTCCAACGGAAATCTGGAATTCAGAAATTAAATCTTCCCACTCCTTATTCATGTGGTAGCCATTAGTCTGAATGCCAAAGCTCAAACGACAGAGCGGCGCCAATGCATCGCGCAGACTACCAATCAATACACGGAAGTCACGCGGGCGCATTAAAGTTGGCTCGCCGCCGTGAAATACAATGCTAGTTGCTTTTATATTTAAGTCAACTACACCCTCCCGCAAATACTCCACAATACCACCAAAATTCTCCTGCCTCATGATGGGATCACGTTGCCTGTATGATTCATCACCCATAAAAAAATAATAACAATAGCTACAAGCAAGATTGCAGCGCTCAGCAACCTTCATTATAACCTGAAGCTCATGGAGACTTTCGATTGGCAGAGAAATGGGAGCATTTATACCATTAATCACGGCCTACTCCTTGCGATATGCGTGAGAGGTGAAGAGGCAGATACAAATCTTTGGGCTTTGAGATGCAGGTTACGTTGGATGGCTCGGCCCCATCGTAGGTAACCCTAACCGAACTAGCGGCATCGCATGCCGCTAACCAAGCCCGCCGCGCCTCCAGAGGAACTTCATAAAGTCCAAAACCATCGACTGCGATCGGTTTACCCCCGGCAAGCAAGTTATGGCATTGCTTCAAACTGGGATCGATGACAATTCTCCCACCTCCCGTGTACAAGCCATAAGTTCCGCTGCAATCATTACGCGAAATTTCGCGCACCAGTTCAACGGCAACACGAAACCCCTGCGACCTGTCCGGCTGTTTAGCCACACTAAGTAAATATCCCTTCATGTAGAAAAGTTTGGCGAAAACCTCCAGAGATACACCACTTCTCAAAAATTTGGCTTCAAGAGAAGCGTCAGGTCCGATGATGTCACTTCCCGGAGCAGACAGTATTGACTTCCAAAGTCGACCGAATGCACTTATAGGCTCCGACGTCAAAGACATCATCCGCAAGAAGGTATAGACCTCACCACAAGGATAGGCAAGTTGACTATCACCACCACTAATCAAATCGACAACAGGCCGATGCAAGTAGGCAGCGTCATCAATACAACTCTCAGTTGCCGCATTGACATAATATTCAATACTATGACCATGTCCGCTTTTATGCTGTGACAGAAAGAGGTCGGCAGCTAGCTCTGCGCCGCCCTCAAGTAACATTAATCGCATTGATTTCTGATCGACATCATACCCCTCACTTTCAACAACGAAGTTCCACTGATGGAAAGCTTCATGTGCAATGAAATGCAAGAGGTCCTCTGGAATATCCTGTTCTTTTTTCAAGCACCCACTGCGCAGCCCTATTAGTAGCAAACCTGGCAACGAGCTGCCAGCATAGCGACAACCACTCCCGGCATCATCAACGTCATTAATAATAAACAAAACGCTGACTATATCACTCTTTTCAGCACCCAATAATGAACGATAAAATTTCTGGGAACGCTTCAATGAATCCACATAATAGTCAACAAATATTTGCGAAATACGCTTATCAGCAAGAGTATGCGGGGCACTCATGGAGCGCCCATTACTGACAAAAACATATCCATCAATGACAGCATGAGGCAGTTGTCCCGCAGGTTGATCGTCTGCAATCACGGCAACATCTTCACAAATGCGATCTGCGTCTTTGGACGTCGAACTCATGAATTTACGTAAGCTAATGATTACTGTGTCTGGCGCAAGCCGAATGACCGACGGGTACTCCCGTCCCTCAGGCAAAACAGTACGTCTTATATCCAACGTATAGCTATAGAAACCCGGATTCAAATGGGAGGAGATTAACCAATCCTGTTCATCCAGCTTTGGTCGATGGTCCGCGCCAATATGAAGCGTTGCCTTCGTCATTGACGCATTGACCGCAAGCTTCGACTTTAGACAGCCACCCAATTGCATAGCATACAAGTCTCTTGGCAATAGGACTTGCGTCAGCAATATTATCGAAAAAAATATTTTTACTATACTACCCAATTCAGCAGAACTTACAATAATGAAAAGCCTTTCAGCCACGCCAATTTTATCACTGATTTTATTTTTAATTAACAAGATCACTACATTCACCCTTTAACCCAAGACTTAATTCAGAAGCCATCAAACAAAGGTAGAAATGCAAGGATTTTGAGAAAATATCATTTAACGACAATCCAAAGCCTTAAGCAATCAAGCCATTTTCATGCGCCGCATCTTTGATTGCCATGAAATTCGTCCACCGACGTGAGTCGGCCATTATGCATTGCCATCACAATATCTGACTTGGAAAATGTCTCAGGTCTATGAGCAATGATAATTCTCGTAGCGTTAAGTTGCCCAATGGCTGAATTAACCAAAATTTCACATTCGACGTCCAGGTGACTAGTCGCCTCGTCCAGCACAATCACCTTGGGCTTCCGATAGAGAGCTCGCGCTAGAATTACGCGTTGCTTCTGCCCCCCCGAAAGACTTGATCCCATGTCGCCTACCAAACTTTGGTACCCCATTGGCATACGCATGATGTCCTCATGAATTGCCGCCATTTGTGCGGCCTCGACGATCTTCTCTTGCGAAAAATCAGGATCGAAGAATCCTATGTTTTCGGATATGGAGCCAGCGAAAAGTTGGTCATCCTGCATGACAGCAGCAGTCCACATCCGATAATTGTTCACCCCCAACTTACGAATATCGATCCCTCCAAATAGAATCTGACCTTTGGTCGGAACCAGCAATCCTAGAATGATTTTGGCTAGAGTACTCTTGCCCTCCCCGCTAGGGCCAACAATCGCCAATGAAGTGCCTACTTCTATGCGAAGATTGCAATCCTTTAATATCCATGGCTCGCTATCTGCATAGCGAAAGCTCACATCAACCAATTCGATACTAGGCTCAGGAATCGGCCCACGCCAAGCTATACAGGCAATGTGCTCGGGTTCTGTCATCGTAATATCGGCAACCCGCTCAGCATGTAGTTTTAGTACGCGAAATTCCGCAAACTTATCAATAAATCCTGCCGCCCGGTTAGTAAACTGATCAGCATACGCAATAAAAGCAATCAATGCACCGACTGTGAAGTTTCCGCGCATAACCGCAACAGCGGCGATCCAAATCAAGACTACACGACCCAAACCAAATAAAAGATGCGAAATAAAAACAAAGGCAACATTAAGTCTCTGGATACCAACGTCTCGATTAGTCACTGCAACCGTAGCATTGGTATAGCGCCTGAGCCTCTCATTTTGTCTGTTAGCCAATTTGATAGACATCGAGCCCTTGATAGACTCCAACAACTCACTCTGTTGGCGAGCGGCGCAGACTATTTTTTCTTCATTTGCTCGACGCAGCGGCAAAAAGAAAACCCACCGAATGATCCCATAGATAAGAAATAACCCGACAACCAACGCAGTCAGCTGGAAACTATAGAAACTCATTACGAATAAAATAATCAGTGACATCAGCCCATCCAGAAAAGAGCTGACAAACTGAGACGTAAGGGTTTGCTGAATAGTCTGAATGGAGCCGAAACGCGACACAATATCCCCCATGTGGCGTTTCTCGTACCAGTCTTGAGGCAATCGCATCAAATGGCTGAAGAGATTACTAGCCAACTGAACACTCAAGGTAGCCCCCAACCAAGTGACGGCCCAAGATCTTATTGAAAAAACAAGTGCAGACAATAACACAACACCCAAAAATCCGACCCCAAGCATTACCAATAACTCTTGATCGGCAGACACCAAAACTTGATCAATTACCCACTGCAGATAGAACGGCGTTGCCAAGGTGAATACTTCCAGAGCCAACGCCAGTATAAAAATTTGCGAAAGCGCCGGGATCAGACCGCGCACTTTGCCGATGATTGATCTAAGTGAGATCGAGGAACGAATACTCGCTGGGCGGAAATTTGCACTTGGTGTGATCTCCATCGCCACACCAGTGAAGTACTTTGATACTTCATTCAGATGAAGTGTACGCGCTCCTTGAGCCGGATCATGAATAGTTACGGCAGCCGACCCCACTTTACGCAGTACTACAAAATGATTCATATCCCAATGCAATATACATGGCACACTCAGCTTCCGCAAATCCTCGATGTCCACCTTCATCGGCCGACATGTAAAACCAAGCTGATCCGCAACAACCATGAGACGATTTAGCGTCTGCCCCTTAAGCGAGGTAGCAAAACGACGGCGAAGCTCTGGCAGATCTATATCATACCCATGATATGCAGCAATCATCGCAAGACATGCAGAGCCACATTCTGCGGCTTCGGTCTGCATGATAACTGGCAACGCTCGTGACCAGCCGAAGCGAAGTCCATCGCGCGTATCGCCTCGAGAGGCTTCCGATGGTGCGTTACTGACGGATTCAATCATTGGGTATTCTCGAAAAATGCCAACCCACACCGTAAAGCGGCTCGAAAGCCCACTCCAACAGCGTGCGGCGTTCCACCAAAATATCCGCTTCTAGCGCCATACCTGCCTTTACTGACTCGGCCCTACCATAGATCATTACCTGCTGGCTATCCAAAGTGACCTGAACGCGATAGAGCGGCTCCTGGTTTTGTATTGCCTGCTGCCCGGTGAGTGTTTCAACCTCGGCAGTGCTTAATGCACTACGAGAAATTTCTGTAACGCGCCCGAACTGCTGACCAAACTTCTGGTATGGGAATGCCTGATAGCGCAATACCACCCTGCTGCCACGTGTAACAAAGCCAATGGCTCGACTGGGGACGAGTAACTGAGCTTGAAGTGCGCTACCTGCGGGCAAAATTGATAGTAGAGGTTGTGATTGATTGACCATCTGCCCAGTGTTAAGCAATAGCGTGGAAACAACACCGTCACGTGGTGAGCGCAGTATAAGAGCCCGCTTGCCTTCGTTCTGGGCAATTGACTGCAATACGTTCGCTATTTGCCGTTCGGTTTCACCGCGCTTGCTCGCTGCCTCCAGCGGAATCCGGGTTAATTGCTCATTGCCAGCATCGATTTGTTGTCGCGCATCAAGCTGTTGTCGCACTAGGCTCTTATATTCAGCCATATCAGTAAATATAGCTGCCTGCTGCTGTTGAATCTGCAAAGGTGAAATGTAACCGTTTTTCTCCAATGGTTTCATACGATCTAGTATGCGCTGCGCCCCATCAATTTGCTGACTAACCAACGTCATCTGCTCGTTGATCTGGGTGAGTTGCTGTCGTAGTAAGATCACCTTGCCGCGCAAAGCATTGGCGCTCTGCTGTGAAATAGCTTGCTGGGTTCCAAGCTCACTTATCAATTGCTCGTGCTGAGCAACGAGTTGCTGTGCAACTAATTTATGCGTATCCCCTAAGGCGGAACTATCTTGCTGGTCGGAAATTTCCAGTAGCTCGTCCCCAGCCTTAACCACCTGCCCATTTTGAACAAGCACCTTAGTTATTGTGCCTGCGCTCGGAGCGAAAACATTCAATATCCCTAATCGTGGCACTAGCTGCCCAGCCACTGTTTCCCGACGGGTATAGTGACCAAAAATCAAAAAACAGATAAGCGCAGATGCAAAACTAGCAGCAAGTAACGTAGTCACCCAACGCGATGGTGGCGTCGCCACCATTATCGTTCCAAGCCATTCGCGCTGACGCGCTTCCATTACTTCCTTTCTGAAAAGCGAGTCTGATTGCATATCAATCCACTAATCCCCGAATGCAAATCAGCGCCCCTTAATCACGGCGATTAAGCAGTCCTTTTTTTGTGATAATCAACCCACAAATATTAACATTCACTGAACAAAATTCAACTTCACTGCGCGCCCTATCGAAGGGCCGATGCCCCCACTTGACGCGCCGCCAGTTCTGGATCGTTACCTCGCTGCCGCGCCAGGTCCTCG
>NZ_NSGT01000027.1:0-37640 GCF_009192905.1 Xanthomonas sp. LMG 12459 | reverse complement strand
TCTCGATAGGTTAGTCACTCAGCCGTGGTACTATATGAACTCGAGTATGTGTCACACATTATTGTTTTTACGTATTTCGTTTGCAGGTACAGCACATAGTGTACGCCCCTCTTTTATATTCTCACTAGCCCGCAAAGGTTGCGTGCGTCTCACGCGTAAGATCGTCGGCAGCGTCAGATTGGTATAAGAGACAGCCGGGAGAGGGGTTGGGGTGAGGGTACGCCGGCACGAGTAGCCGGGTGCTCCGACTCCCCAGGCGCCCGCACCCTCATCCGCCCCTTCGGGGCACCTTCTCCCGCAGGGAGAAGGGAAAAACCGCTAGCAAGGTCCGACACATGAGCCAACACCTTCCCCTGCTGATCGAACTGGGCACCGAGGAACTGCCGGTCAAGGCATTGCCGGGCCTGGCCCAGGCGCTGTTCGACGGCGTGATCGCCGGGCTGGAGAAGCGCGGCATCGCGGTCGAGCGCGGCGACGCCAAGCCGCTGTCCACGCCGCGCCGGCTGGCGGTGCTGCTGCCGGGCGTGGCCGTCGAGCAACCGGAGCAGCGCGCGGAAGTGCTCGGCCCCTACCTCAACATCGCGCTGGACGCGGACGGCCAGCCGACCAAGGCGCTGCAGGGGTTCGCCGCCAAGGCCGGGATCGACTGGACCGCGCTGGAGCGCACCAGCGACGCCAAGGGCGAACGCTTCGTGCACCGCGCGGTGAACCCGGGCGCGCGCACCGCCACGCTGCTGCCGGAGATCCTGCGCGAAGCGATCGCGGCGATGCCGATCCCCAAGCCGATGCGCTGGGGCGATCACGACTATGGCTTCGCGCGGCCGGTGCAATGGCTGGTGCTGCTGTTCGGCAGCGAAGTGGTGCCGATGCCGCTGTTCGGCGTGGAGGCCGGCCGCGACAGCCGCGGCCACCGCTTCCTGCACGACGCGCCGGTGCCGCTGGCGCAGCCGGGCGACTACGTGGCCGCACTGCAGGCCGCGCAGGTGCTGGTGGACCCGGACGTGCGCGGCGCGCGCATCGTCGCCGAGGTGGAACAGGCCGCGCGCGAAGCCGGCGGCAGCGCGCGCATCGCCGAGGACAACCTGGAGCAGGTGGTGAACCTGGTCGAATGGCCGTCGGCGGTGCTGTGCAAGTTCGAGCCGGCGTTCCTGGCGGTGCCGCAGGAAGCGCTGATCGAGACCATGGAGAGCAACCAGAAGTTCTTCCCGGTGCTGGACGCCGGCGGCAAGCTCACCGAGCATTTCATCGGCATCGCCAACATCGTCTCGCGCGACGTCGCCGAAGTGGCCAAGGGCTACGAGCGGGTGATCCGCCCGCGCTTCGCCGACGCCAAGTTCTTCTTCGACGAAGACCTCAAGCAGGGCCTGCAGGCGATGGGAGCCGGCCTGGCCAGCGTCACCTACCAGGCCAAGCTCGGCAGCATCGCCGACAAGGTGCAGCGCGTGGCTGCGCTGGCCGAGGCGATCGCCGCGCAGGTCGGCGTGGATTCGACGCAGGCGCGCCGCGCCGCCGAACTGAGCAAGAACGACCTGCAATCGCGCATGGTCAACGAATTCCCGGAACTGCAGGGCATCGCCGGCCGCCACTACGCGCTCGCCGCGGGCGAGCCGAGCGAGATCGCCCTGGCGATCGACGAGTCCTACCAGCCGCGCTTCGCCGGCGACGACATCGCGCTGTCGCCGCTGGGCAAGGTGCTGGCGATCGCCGAACGCCTGGACACGCTGGCCGGCGGGTTCGCCGCGGGGTTGAAGCCCACGGGCAACAAGGATCCGTTCGCGCTGCGGCGCAATGCGCTGGGGTTGGCGCGGACGGTGATTGAGAGTGGGTTTGATGTGGATCTGCGCAAGCTGCTCGATAAAGCACAGGATGCGGTTGCTTTCGAGAAGACTGAGCAAAAGACCAAACAAGCCGAAAGTGCCGCAGCGAAGGCGCGAGCCGCGGGCGCGGACGCTCACGCTGTTCCGCAGGCGGATGGTACCTCGCTTGCCGAACTCGATGAAGTCTTCGACTTCATCCTCGACCGCCTACGTGGCTATTACGCCGACAAGGGCGTGCCGGCGACGCAGTTCAATGCGGTGGCGGAACTGAAGCCGGCCTCCCTGTACGACTTCGACCGCCGCATCGACGCGATCGGCACCTTCGCCGCGTTGCCGGAGGCCGAGGCGCTGGCCGCGGCCAACAAGCGCATCCGCAACATCCTGCGCAAGGCCGAGGGCGAGATTCCGGCGCAGGTCGACGCGGGCCTGCTGCGCGAGCCGGCCGAGCGCGCGCTGGCCGAGGCGGTGGAAGCGGCGATCGCCGAGACCGACGGCGCGCTGCGCCAGCACGACTACGTCACCGTGCTGAACTTCCTGGCACAGCTACGCCCGCAGGTGGACGCGTTCTTCGACGGCGTGATGGTCAACGCCGACGACCCGGCGCTGCGCCGCAACCGCCTTGCCCTGCTCAAGCGCCTGGGCGACCGTCTCGGCAGCGTCGCGGCGATCGAGCACCTGTCCTCTTGAACGAGGTCGCCGCCGCGTCGTTGTGGTCTGCCGCGCAAGCCGCCCTTGCGCGGCGCGATCTGAACGTGGCGGCGGAGAAGCTGCGCGCGCTCCTGGAGCTTCGGCCGGGGCATGGCTATGCCCGCGTTCTACTGGCGGGGACGGTGCTGGCGGAAGGACGGGTGCGCGCCGCGGCCAGCCAGTTGTTGCAAGCCGCCGCGGACCTGGACGAGGACATCGCGCTGCGCTCCCGCGTGGGCCAGGCCTTGCTGCGCGTGGGCGAACACCAGGCGCTGCACGAACTGCTGCGTCACCCGACCATTGCCACATGCCGGGACGGCAGCGTCTTGACCGTGTTCGCGCATCTGCATCAGCAGTTGGGCGAGCATGCCGAAGCCCTTGCGCTCATGTTGCGCGCGCGAGCCTGCGGCTTCGACGGCGCGGACTTCCGGTATTTCCTTGCGGTGCAGTTCCAGTTCAATGGGCGCCTGCAGGAGGCGGCCGAGGCACTCGATGCGACCTTGCAGGCCTCGCCCGGTTACGGGCGCGCGGCGCTATCGCGCGCGCGCCTGCGGCGCAATACCGCGAGCGACAACCACGTCGCGAGCCTGCGCGCCGCGCTGGAAGCGCCGGCGTCCGATAGCGAGAACCGGGCCGGCCTTGCGTTTGCGCTCTACAAGGAACTGGAGGACCTGGGCGACACCGACGCGGCATGGGCCGCGTTGCAGCATGGCAATGCGCTCATGCATGCACGCCTGCGTCACGACGCCGATGCGGACCGCCGCTGTCATGAGCGCCTGGGCGCCGCTGCGCGCGAAGGCATGTTCTCCAGGGACGACGGCTGTCGCAACAGCGGCCCCCGGCCGATCTTCGTGCTGGGCCTGCCGCGCTCCGGCACGACCGTGCTCGAGCGCATGCTGGGGAATCATCGGCAGATCGTCTCCGCCGGCGAGTTGAGCGATTTTCCTCAGCAACTGCGCTGGTGCGCCGATCGCGCCGGCCGCGGGCCGCTGGACCTGCTCGATGCCTTGCCCGATCTGGACTACGCGGAACTAGGGAGGCGCTATCTGCAGCAGACGCAATGGCGCGCCAATGACGCCCCCTGGTTCATCGACAAGCTGCCGGCCAATTACGCCTTCGCCGGGGCGATCGCGCGCGCATTGCCGGATGCGGTCATCGTGCATCTGGTACGTGACCCGTTGGCGGTGTGCTTTTCCAACTACCGGGCGCTGTTCGGCGATTCCTACGCCTATAGCTACGACCTGAATGCGCTTGCCGCACATTACCTCGCCTATCGCGAGCTGATGCAGTCGCTGCGCGCCGCCTTGCCGGGGCGCTTGGTGGAGGTGGACTACGGGCGCATGGTGAACACGCCGGATCAGGTGCTGGCACAGGTGCTCGAGCGCTGCGGGCTCGCCGTGGAACCGGGCCAGAGCGACATCCGCCGCAATCGCACGCCATCGGCGACATTGAGCACCGTGCAGGTGCGAAGCGCGATCGATGCCGGGCACGCCGAGGAATGGCGCCGCTACGCGGCGCAACTGCAGCCGCTTCGCCAAGCCCTTGGCTTGCGCGACGCGGAGATCCCATGACGACCGGCGGCGACGTAAGCCGCCGCCGGTCAGCTTCAGCCAGGGATCACTTCGCTCCGAACCGCCAGTTCAACTCCATCATGTACTCGCGGCCGTATCCGTTGTAGTTGAAGATGTTGTAGTACGGATAAGCCGTATACGTGCTGTCGCGCGGCGCGAACTTGTTGGCGAGATTGTTGACGGTGAAGGTCAGCGAGACGTCGTCGCTCACCGCATAGTCGACGGTCGCATTGAAGACCACCCAGGCACCGACTTTCCCCGCCCCCGCGGCGGCGTAGCCGGCGACGGTCTGCTGGGCCGCATAGTTCGGTGTCCGTCCATAGCGTTCGCCGAAGACGGTGGTGGTCCAGGCGCCCTTCTGCCAGCTCACCGATCCATTGAGGATGCTGTGGAACTCGCTCGAGTAGAACGGGTTTCGCAGGTAATCGATGACGGGATCTTCGGGGAACTGCTGGTTGTTGTGCTTCAGCGTGAGATTGTATCGCATGTCGAAATTGAACAGACCGAACGATTCCGTCGCCCACCGGTATCGCGCATTGGCCAGCACACCGGCGATCTCTTCCTTGGAGATATTGATCGGATTGATCCGGACGCTGTCCAGGCGATTGGGCACCGGAGCCGTGGCGCTGGTGCGGGTGATGCGCGAAAGCGCATCCACGCAGGTCGGAGAATTGATATCCAGGCTACCCAGTCGGCAGGCGGCTTCGGTCTGCAGCAGATTGTCGATGCTTAGATCGCTGACCTTCTTGTCGATCTTGATGTGGTAGTAGTCGGCATTGGCGCTGAAACTGTTGTTCGGCGACCAGACCACGCCATAGCCCCACGACTTGGCGGTGATCGACTTCAACTCCGGATTGCCCTGTCGGCGCCCCGAAATACTGGTGCCGGCATAGGTGCAGTCGGCGATCGGCTTGTTGGGCTCCTCGACCGCACAGCGATAGTAGTCGTTCGCTCCGACGAAGAAACCGCTGTCGCCGGCGAAGGTGTAGGCCATGTCGGGCGCCTTGAACGCGGTGGCGTAATTGGCGCGCAGCAACAGCGACTGCACCGGGCGGAATTCGAGCGCGGCCTTGTACGAGAAACGCGAGTCGCTGCTACCGCCCTTGTTGCTGTAATCGTCGTAACGCCCGGACAGGTTGGCATTCAAGGTGGTGAGAATCGGCACGCTGAATTCGGTCGCCACGGCCCAGTTGTCGCGCTTGCCGCTGCCCTGGGTTCCGGTGAGCTGATAGAAATCGCCCGCGATCACGCGAGGATCGGTCGGGTTCTCCCAGTACTGATCGCCCAATTGCACCAGGCCGGCGAAGCCGACGGCGCCGGCAGGCAGGCTGAACAGCTCCGTATTGGTCACCTGCGCATTGATGTTCTGCGTCCAGGTCCGCGACTTGGTGTAGATCTCGTCGTTGAAACTGCGGTACTGGGCCGGCGTCAGCGCGCGATAGAAGTTCGCATCGTTCGGACGATAGACCGGGTATCCATAGTATTCGCCTTCCTGCGGGCCAAGGAACTGCTCGCGGAAGAAGTCCTCGATCTTGTCCTTGAGAGGCCATTGCTGGCGGCTCTCGATGCGGTACTCGGAGCGCGCGTAGTAGGTGTTGTAATTCCAGTTCGATTGGCCGAACTGCCCCTTCATGCCCGCCGCGATGTTGTAGGAATCGGCTTTCTGGCGCGCGTTGTTGAAGTTCAGATTGCCCGTTTCCTCGGGGGCGAAGATGCGCTGGTAGCTTTCCAGTTGCTGGGTATCTGCGTTGTAGATGAAGCCGCCGGTGGCCGGAGACGGTTGCCAGAACCGCGAGCCGCTATTGGTCTCCACCTTGGTGCGGTTCAACAGCAGCGTGGCGTAGGCTTCGGCGTTGTCGCTGAACGCATACCCGAGGTTGAGGTAGCCGCTTGCGCTGCGCTCCTTGTTGAGGAAACTCGAGTAGCCCGGTTCTTCGCGGCTACCGCAGAAGTTGCCACGGCCGGGACGGGTGTCGTACGTCATGCTGCCGTTGAAAAGAGACCCCAGACCTTCGCAGGTGGCGGCGCCGGGATCGAAGTACTTGCCATTGGCCGTGCTGCGCAGGAACACACGCGACCCATAGCGGAATTTCGAATCGGGATTGTCATTGGTCGAATCGAAGCGACGACGGTCGTAGCCGTAAATCGGATCCTGGTTGCTCAGTTGCAGGCCCCAGGTGAGATCCAGGCCGCCCAGGGTCTTTCCGCCGGTCAACTGGAAGCGCTGGTTGTTGCCACCGCCGCCATCGTAGGTGCCCATGCGATAGTTCGCCTGGATGCCATCGATGTGCTTCTTCAGGATGATGTTGACCACGCCGGCGATCGCGGAGGAGCCGTAGATGGCCGACTGATTGCCCGGCGCCACGTCGATGCGCTCGACCATGCCGGTGGGAATGCTGGACAGGTCGACGAAGTTGCTCTGCCCGTTGTACAGCAACGGATAGTCGGCCATGGGGCGGCCATCGATCAGCACCAGCGTGAAGCCCGGATCCAGCCCGAGCAGGCTCAGCGATTTGGCGCCGGGCGTGAAGCCGCCGGAGAACTGGCCGTCCTGCACGGCACCGGTCGCCATGGGCTGCGACCGCAGCACATCGTAAACATCCTTGAAGCCCTGCCGCTGGATGTCCTGCGCGGTGATACTGAACACCGGCGTGGCCGTTTCGACCTGCGCGCGCGGAATCAAGGAGCCGGTGACGGTGACCTTGTCCAGTTGCTTCACTTGATCGTCGTCGCTCTGCGCATGGGCCAAGCCAGTCGCGGACAAGGCGGAACACACGGCAATGGTCAACAGATGGCGCTTCATAGTCTTCCCCTATAAAAATTAAGCAAAAACCCCCTTGTCCGGCTATGGCAGCACATGGCAACCAGGCATCGGAATCGCAATTTTTCATTTTTTGACAAGGATTTCAACCTGATCTAACGCTTTTTTGCAACCGCTTCTGCTATCGCTTGATACGCCTGCCAGCGCAGTGGGGCGAGACGTTGCATGGCCCGGCTCTGGTCTCCCTCCACCGGACGTGGCCCCCTGAAGGCGGGACGGGCCTGGAAGCAGCCATGGGCTCCGTGCGAGTGAGCGCCCGCTTGGACAGGCGCAAGCCGCCAACAGCAGCAGATTCGGCCGTCGAACCCCGCTCCCGCTAGGAGAGGGGTTGGGGTGAGGGTACGGCGCGAAGCGACCCGCGGTGATTGGGGACACGGGGCGGCGCACGCCCCTCCCGCAGGGAGAACAGCGAGCGCGACGCACCCCGCCGTTACGAATCCCCAATCCCCAATCCCGGCTTCTAATCAAACAACGCCTGGATCGCCGCCAACCCTGCATTCGCGCGTTCCTTCTTGCGCGCCGCGTCGGCTACCGGGTCGGCACCGTCGCGCTGCATTTCCTCGGCCGGGATCTCGTCGAAGAAGCGGCTGGGCTTGAGCCGGATATGCTCGCCGAACTTGCGGGTGAGCTTGCTGTAGCTCATCCACAGCTGCTCCTTGGCGCGGGTGATGCCGACGTACAGCAGGCGCCGCTCTTCCTGCAGGTTGCCCTCTTCCAGGCTGACTTCGTGCGGCAGCACGCCGTCCTCGCAGCCCACGATGAACACATAGCGGAACTCCAGGCCCTTGGACGCGTGCATGGTCATCATCCGCACCTGGTTGCCGCCGTCGTCCTTGTCGTTGCGCGACAGCAGCGCCAGCTGCGCGGCCAGGTCGCCGACGGTGGCGCCGCGTGGGCCGCCCTCGAACCACTTGGCCAGTTCCTCCAGGTTGCCGCGGCGACGCTGGAAACTCGCTTCGTCCTTGCACTGACTGCGCAGTTCGCGGATCAACCCGGATTGTTCGGCGAGCTGACGCACCACGTCGGCCGAGGACAGCGTGGTCGAGGCCGTGCGCAGTTCGTGCAGGATGTCGACGAAGTCGCTCAGGCCGTTGGCTGCGCGCGGCGGCAACTGCTGCAGCGCGCCCACCGACTCGGCCGCGCGCGACATCGGCAGGTGCTTGGCCGAAGCCAGTTCGGCCAGCTTGGCCAGCGAGGTCGCGCCGACCTCGCGCTTGGGCGCCTGCACCGCGCGCAGGAACGCCGCGTCGTCGTCGGGATTGACCAGCAGGCGCAGCCAGGACAGCACGTCCTTGACCTCCTGCCGCTCCAGGAACGCGGTGCCGCCGGTGATGTGATACGGCACGCTGGCCATCTGCAGCGCCTTTTCCAACGGCCGCGACTGGAAGTTGCCGCGGAACAGGATGCAGAAATCGCTCCACGGCACCTGTTTGGCGGTGCCCAGATAGGCGATCTCGGCGGCCACCTTCTCCGCCTCGTGCTCGCTGTCGCGGCACTCCCACACGCGGATGCGCTCGCCATCGGCCTGATCGCTCCACAGCGTCTTCAGATGCTCGTGCGGGTTGTGCGCGATCAACGCATTGGCCGCGCGCAGCACCCGGTTGGAGCAGCGGTAGTTCTGCTCCAGCTTGATGATCTGCAGGGCCGGGTAGTCGCGGCCCATCTGCATCAGGTTTTCCGGGTTGGCGCCGCGCCAGGCGTAGATGCTCTGGTCGTCGTCGCCCACGCAGGTGAAGTTGCCGCGCGGGCCGGCCAGCATCTTCAGCAACCGGTACTGCGCGTCGTTGGTGTCCTGGCTCTCGTCCACCAGCAGATAGCCGATGCGCTCGCGCCAGGCCATCACGATGTCTTCGTTCTCCTCCAGCACCTGCACGGGCAGGCGGATCAGGTCGTCGAAGTCCACCGCGTTGAAAGTGCTCAGCCGCGCCTGGTAGCGCTCGTACAGGCTGGCCGCCTCCTGCTCGCGGTTGCTGCGGGCCGCCGCCATCGCCTGCTCCGGCGACAGCCCGGCGTTCTTGGCGCGCGAGATCAGGTTCTTGGCGTCCTCGATGGCATCGGGCTTGGCGCCGGGCATCAGATCCTTGATCTGCGCGGCGGCATCGTCGGCGTCAAAGATCGAGAAGCCGCGCTTCAGGCCCACCGCGGCGTGTTCGATCTGCAGGAACTTCAGCCCCAGGGCGTGGAAGGTGCAGATGGTCAGGCCGTCGGCGGCCTCGCTGCGGATGCGCTTGGCCACGCGCTCGCGCATTTCCTTGGCCGACTTGTTGGTGAAGGTGATCGCGGCGATGCGCTTGGCCGGGTAACGGCCGCTGGCGATCAGGTGCGCGATCTTTTCCACGATCACGCGGGTCTTGCCGCTGCCGGCGCCGGCCAGCACCAGCAACGGACCCTCGCAATGCAGGACCGCGGCGCGTTGGGGAGGATTGAGACCGTGCATGAAGACTTCCCTTGGCCGCGCATTGTAACGGGCACCGGCCGGCGCCGACGCCCCACCGCCGCGCCGGCGCTGAACCGGTTCGCGAACCGCCCGGCGGCCGGGGCGCGCGGCCGCCGCGCTAGAATCGGCGGCATGGCGAAACTGTATTTCTACTATTCGGCGATGAACGCCGGCAAGACCACCACGCTGCTGCAGTCGGCGCACAACTACCGCGAGCGCGGCATGCGCACGGCGATCCTGACGCCGCGGCTGGACCATCGCGCCGGCAGCGGCGTGGTCGCCTCGCGCATCGGCCTGCGCGCCGACGGCATGCCGTTCGTCGCCGACACCGATCTGCTGGCCACCCTCGAGGCCGACATCGCCAGCCACGGGCCGCTGCATTGCGTGCTGGTGGACGAGGCGCAGTTCCTCAGCCGCGCGCAGGTCTGGCAACTCAGCGAAGTGGTCGACCGGCTGCGCATCCCGGTGCTGTGCTACGGCCTGCGCACCGATTTCCGCGGCGAGCTGTTCGAGGGCAGCCAATACCTGCTGGCCTGGGCCGACGAGCTGCAGGAGATCAAGACCATCTGCCACACCGGCAGCAAGGCGACGATGACCGTGCGCGTGGACGAGAACGGCCACGCGGTACAGGACGGCCCGCAGGTGGAGATCGGCGGCAACGAGCGCTACGTGTCTGTCAGCCGCCCCGAGTTCAAGAAGATCATGCGCGGCGAAGGGCGCATCGATCCGCTGCAGATCGCACTGCCGCTGTAACCCGGATGTCACCCCTGACGCACCGCGCTGGTGCGTCGCGCCACGATGCGATGAACCGTGGCTGACGTGTGCCGTACACGCGTCTGTTCCTATGCCATCAGTCTATGGAGCGCGCCCAGGCGGCATGCCTAGAATCGCGCCGATCGCACTCATGGGATGAGGAACATGCTTTCGTTCAAAGGATTTTTTGCCGTCAGCGGCACCGCATTGGCCTGTGCCCTGCTGCTCGCCCTGCCCGGCCCGGCCGCAGGGGCCCCGGGCGACCACACCTTCCAGGACATCCCGGCGCAGGTGCTCACCGACGGCTTCCTCGAGGCGCACTTGGACCTGTTCTATCGCCGCGCCGGCATCCGCGCCGACAAGAAGGGCGAGTACGCCGAGGCCAGGAAGCAGTACCAACTGGCCGCACGCTATGCCGACAAGCCGTCGCAGGCGCGGTTGGGCGAGATGTACTGGGAAGGCCAGGGCGGCGCCGCCGACCATACGATGGGCTTCCTGTGGATGGCGCTGGCCGCCGAGCGCGGCTACGACCAGTTCGGCGCGCGCAAGATGGAGTACTGGAACCAGCTGACTCCGGACGAGCGCAAGCGCGCGGCCAAGCTCGACAAGTCGATGCTCGCCGACTACGGCGATCAGGTCGCCAAGCCGCGCCAGGAAGCGGTCCTGCGGCGCGAAGCGATGCGCAGCACCGGCGGCCTGCTCGGCCACTCCGGCGCGGCCGGCCCGCTGTCGATCAACGGCCCGCGTGGCGGCAGCATCGATCCGGAAGTGTTCTACGCCAAGCAGTTCTGGGAGCCGAGCGCGTACTGGAAGCTGCAGGACCAGGTGTGGGACGGGCGCACCCCGGGCCGGGTCGACATCGGCGATGTCGAGGACATCAGCACTGAAGGCGCACCGCCAACGCCGCCGCAGGAGCCGGGCAAGCACTGAACGCGGAGCCATTCCCGCGTCGGGACTGAAGTCCCTCCCACAGCAGCCCAGTGCCGGGCCTGTGCGCCCCTGTGGGAGTGGCTCAGCCGCGACGCGCGGGGCGCACCGCACTCGCACCCCCGACTGCGTCGGGACTGAAACACCAGCGCAACCGCCCCATCCAACGAGCGCCCGATGCCGGCCGGCGCCGAGCGCTTCGCGGCTCAGTACAACTTGCGCTCGGCCGCCGGCGGCGGCGTCCACTGGTACAGCCAGGTCTCGGTGAGCGGGCGCTCGCCGCTGCGCAGGTACAGGCGGATGTCGATCTGCTCGGTGCCGTCGTCCGGCGGCACCACGTCGAACATCGCACGGTAGCCGGAAATCTCGTGCAACGGCCGCGCCGAGACGATCTCGGTGCGGCCGCGGTTGAGCTGCAGCACCGCCTCGACCTTGGCGTCCTTCTCCTTGCCCAGCTTGGCCAGTTCGCCGCCGACGAAATCCACCGCGAAGCGCCACGAGAAGTAATGCCGCTTCTGCCCGACCACGCCGCCCAGCCCGGTACGCGTGGCCACGCAGTGCGCCAGCGGCGAGGACGCCGGCGCCTGTGCGCCCCAGTACAAGCGGTAGCCGAACAGCAGCTCCTGGCCGGGCTGCGGCTTGTCCTGCGGATTCCAGAACGCGACGATGTTGTCGAAGGTCTCGTCGACGGTGGGGATCTCCACCAGTTGCACCGAGCCCTTGCCCCAGCCCTGCTTCGGCTCCACCCACAGGCACGGGCGCTTCTCGTAGAACACGCCGTCGTCCTGGTAATGATCGAAGTTGCGGTCGCGCTGCAGCAGGCCGAAACCGCGCGGGTTCTCGTCGACGAACATGTTGAAGCGCAGGTGCGGCGGATTGCACAGCGGCCGCCAGATCCACTCGCCGCCGCCGGTCCACATCGCCAGGCCGTCGGTGTCGTGGATCTCCGGGCGCCAGTCCCAATCCATGCGGCGGTCGTTCTCGCCCACCTGGTACATGCTGGTGCACGGCCCCAGGCCCAGGCGCTCGATGGTCTTGCGCGGATACAGCGCGCTGTCGATGTCCATCAGCAGCACGTCGCCATTGGTGATCGCGAAGCGGTAGGCACCGGCCACGCTGGGCGAATCCAGCAGCGCGTACACCACCACCGTGTCCGAGCCGGCCTTGGGCTGCTCCAGCCAGTAGGCGATGAAGTCCGGGAATTCCTCCGGGCCGCCGGTGCCGGTATCGATCGCCAACCCGCGCGCCGACTGACCGTACTGGCCCTCCTTGCCCACCGCACGGAAGTAGCTGGCGCCGAGGAAGGCGGCGAAGTCGCGCTCGGTGTCCTGCTTGGTGTTGAGGCGGAAACCGGCAAAGCCCAGTTCCTTCGGCAGCGGCTTGCCCTTCAGCCCGCTGCTGCCGTAATCGAACGCCGCGCTGTCGTAGGCCAATTCCTGCGCCTGCCCGTCGACCAGGTCGAACATGTGCACCGGGGTCTTGAAGTACAGGCCAAGGTGGAAGAACTTGGCCTGGAATTTCGGGCCCTGCTCGGCCGCCCACAACGCGTGGTCCTGGCGGTAGCGGATCGACTGGTACTGGTCCCAGGTCAAGCCCTCCACCGGCGCCGGCAGCGCCCGCTTGTGGCTCTGGTACGGCGCATCGGCCATGGCCCGCGCGTGGCCCTTGAGCCAGGCGTAGTCGAACGGCTGCGGCTTGCCCAGGCGGCGCAAGCCCACCGCAGGGGCCGCCTGGCCGAGCATCGGCATCGCCGGCAAGCCCATGGCGGCGAAGGCGGCGGCGGCGTTCTTGAGGAAATCGCGTCGTTGCATGGCCGGATCGAAACGGAAAAGGACGCCCATCATAGACAAGCGGCGCCGAAGGTGGCGGTGATGGATGGTGCCCGTGGGTGCGAGCCCCGGACGCAGACGTGCTGGAGGTGGGCGGGCGGGCCCCGGCCGAGACAGTTGCCGACCCGACCACATCGGCGTCGCTATGCCCGAGTGGGCAAGGCCTCTTCTGGAGCCGCTAACGACGCGACAAGGCCGGCTGAAAAGCTCACCGACATGTGCGCTTGAGCCGACGCGTTACCGGCAAGGCCCGTCGCGGCTGAATCGCGCTCGCGATCGCGACGGCCCATCGTGCCGAGACGCTGCAAGAAGCGCGGTGCTGGCGGTGTCCCTGCGGGCGCCGGACCGCCTTTGCCGGTGCGTGCAGCGCGATCGCGTTCGTTGCTCAGCGCTGGCAGTGGCCACACCAGACGCTGGCGCGTTGGCCGATGCTGGCGTGGCGCAGCGTGCGTCCGCAACGCTTGCAGGCCTCACCCTCGCGGCCGTAGACCGACAGCTCCTGCTCGAAGTAGCCCGGCGCCCCGTCCGGGCTGATGAAATCGCGCAGGGTCGTGCCGCCGCGCTGGATCGCATAGCCCAGGATCGCCTTGGCCGCGTCGGCCAGGCGCGCATAGCGGGCGCGCGAGACATCGCCGGCCTCGCGCAGCGGACTGATGCCCGCCTGGAACAGACTCTCGGCCGCGTAGATGTTGCCCACCCCGACCACGATGCGCTGATCCATCAGGAAGGTCTTGACCGGCGCAGTGCGGCCGCGACTGAGCCGGAACAGATGATCGCCGTCGAACGCATCCGACAGCGGCTCCGGCCCCAGCTCGGCGAGCAACGGATGGGTTTCGCCCGGCGCCTGCCACAGCAGGCAGCCGAACCGGCGCGGGTCGTTGAAGCGCAGCACCCGGCCGTCTTCCAGGCTGATGTCGACGTGGTCGTGCGCCCGCGGCGGCGTGTCGCCCGGCAGCACGCGCAAACTGCCGGACATGCCCAGATGCAACAGCGCACTGCCGACCGCGGTGTCCAGCAACAGATACTTGGCCCGCCGGCGAATGCCGTCGATGCGTTGCCCGGGCAACCGCTCGGCCACCTCCGGCGGAATCGGCCAACGCAGATCCGGCCGCCGCAGGATCACCCCATGGATGCGCCGCCCCGACAGATGCGGCTCCAGGCCGCGCCGGGCGGTTTCGACTTCGGGGAGTTCGGGCATGGAACGCGGCCGTAGCGGTCGGGCGGGAACTAGGAGCTACCAACTCTATCATTAGGGGCGTTTTCCAGCGTTGGATGCATCGCCTCCAGCCAGACGCACATCGAAGTGGGTGCATGCGCACAAGTTTCGTCGGATGGTTCATTGCGATGGCCACAGCCGGCCCTCGATTGCCAGCGGCACGGGTCTCGACTAGCATCGGCCTCAGTGATGACAAGGATTGTCGGATGCGCAACGTGGTATTTCCGTTCGCTCTACCGCCCAACTCGCGGCTGACGCCATCTGCCCGGAATCGGGCATTCCGCAGACTTTTCCCCGCTGCGCCCACTGCGGCCTACCCGGTCGCCATGCGTTCTACGGCGTCGCTGATAGCGGCCGTAGGTGAAGCATGAAGTTCATCAAATGGGTGCCAGTGTTTATGTCATTCGCACTGTTTTTCCTGGTTGGATTGAATACCTTTTTCGCCAACCGGCATCTCCTTGATCAGTACGACGCGGGTGACTATCTGCGCTATCTGATCTTCTTCCCTGGGATCACGCTGTGCGTGTACCTCACGTCCGCGATTCGCGCAGCCCGGACATGGCCCCATTTCTTTGTTGCAGTTTTCCTAGCCGCGCCGGCGTTGATTGCCATTCACTTCGTCGTATCTGTGATGAATGCGCATGCAGGGAATGCTTATTGGGGGTGGCAGTTGTTGGAGATCGGCATGACCTACCTGGCTTGGGCGAAAACAGGTAAGCATTGGTCCAACAGCGAAGCGCCATCGCGAAAGCAAGCCTCTTTTCAAGGAGATTGATTGCATGCAAAGGAAGCTGCATCGCCTAGTGATTCTTCTGCTGTTTTTTGCCGCATCAGCATTGCCAACCCCTGTGGTTGCTGAAGAGATCCAGGAACGCACAGCCATTCTGGATAGCACCACCAAGGCCATGACGCAGGGTGACCTCGCGGCGCTCGAGCAACTAGCAACGCTCTACCGAACAAAACAGGCAAGGACGTCCAGCGGCGTGTGGAAGTTGAGCGTGCTGCATGGCGGAATCAATCGCTTTTATTTGCTCGCGTCGTACGACAAGGCGACATTGGCTGAAAAGGAGCGCATCGCCGAACAATGGGTAAAGACGTATCCGAAGTCTCCCACCGCTCGGCTTGCCTATGCGGAAGTCTTGGCCAGGCGTGCATGGCATCGCCGCGGCGGCGGCTATGCGAACATGGTACGCGCAGAAGACTGGGCGCCGTTCAGAGAGGGAATCGAGGCGACCAGGCGCTATCTTGAGGACAATAAGCAGATCGCCTCATTGGATCCGGAGTGGTACATCAAGATGGAGGCGGTAGCGAAGGCGCAGCAATGGGACGATGCGCGGTTCCAAGCCTTGATCGATGAAGGGATGACCCGGTACCCGGAATACTACGAAATCTACTTTCAGGCGATCGAGTTCTATTCGCCCAAGTGGGGAGGCAGTGCGGTCGACATCGAACGCTTCGCCAGGATGGCGATGGAGCGCACACGTGCACGGGAAGGCCAAGGACTGTACGCGCGGATTTATTGGTACGCCTCGCAATCGATCTATGACGAACGCTTGTTCACCGAATCGCTGGCGCGCTGGTCGACCATGCGCGCTGGCATCGACGACGTGCTCAAAGTCTATGCGGACGAATGGAATTTGCAGAATTTTGCCCGCTTCGCCTGCCTGGCGCGCGATCGGGAGAAAGCCCTGGAACTGATCGAACGCGTGCGCGGCCCGACCTATACCGAGGTCTGGAAAGGGGAAGAGAATTTCCAGCGCTGCAAGGCCTGGGTCTTGGAAGGCGTCACCTGATGCGCGAATGCGTTTGGATCCTGGAGAGCGAGGCGACGTCGCGCTGATGCGGATAAAAGCCATCACCATGCTGCCATCCACGCACCGCAAGCTTGCGGCGATGTATTGCTTGTTCGCCTGGGTGATGGTCTGCCTGCAGACGCATGCAACCGCCATTGCCTTTCTTTCTGTCGCGCTGCTGCACCTGGTTTCTGCTCGCAGACTCGCCTCTGCGCCGGACACCGCAGCGCCAGCCCCGGAATCGGCGAGCACAGCGCCCGCCGGATCGGCGTCCACTACTGCGGCGGCGCAGCCAACTCCCGCGCACTGAGGTAGCCGTCGCCGTTGGTGTCCTGCTTGCGGAAGCGGGCGGTCAGGGTGGCGAGATGTTGTGCACGGGTGATCGGCGGGCCGCGGCCGCCAGGCAGTTCGGCGGGGCTGAGGACGCCGTCGTGGTCGAGGTCGCGCGCGTCGAAGGCGTAGCTCATCCAGGCCAGGTATTCGTCCAGGCTGACGCGGCCGTCGCCGTCGCGGTCCATGCGCTGCAGGTAGCTGGTGGTGCTGTCGATGGCCTGCGCCTGCACATCGATGCCGGCCACGGTCGCGACGCACGCGATGCCAAGCGTCAGCCCGACCAACAACGACGAACGCCGCGCAAGGCGGCGTTCGGGTGGCGGGGTACGCAGTCCGCCGCGGCTCATGCCAGGGCGTAGCCCTTCAGCCGCGCGGCGTAGGCCTGCAGCGCGGCGATGCCGCTGGCTTCGGCGTCGTGGCACCAGGCCTGCAGGTGCTTGAGACGTTCGCTGGCGTCATGGGTGCGCGCTTCCAGCAGGGCCGCCAGGCGGGCGCGATGCTCGACCAGCGTGCGCATGCGCGGGCGCTGCGCCACCCAGTGCTGCAGCTGTTCGCGCGCGTCGGGCTTGAGCCAGCGGCCATCGTCGACCAGGCCCTTGCGCAGGCGCCGCGGCAGCAGCTTGCGCAGCTTGGCGCCGGCCTGGGCGGCTTCTTCCTTGAGCGCGGGCTTGAACACGTTGCGCTGGTAATCGGTCATCGCCTGGAAGCGATGCGACAGCAGCGCGCGCAGGGTGTCGGCGTCGGGCACGGCGATGTTCGGGCGCACGTCCAGGGTCGGCGCCACGCGCAGGATCTTGGCCAGACGCAGCGCGGCCAGCGCGCGGATCGCGATCCAGCCGATGTCCAGTTCCCACCGCCGCATCGAGAAGCGCGCCGAGCTGGGGAAGGCATGGTGGTTGTTGTGCAGTTCTTCGCCACCGATCCACAGCGCCCACGGGGTCAGATTGGTCGAGGTGTCGGCGGACTCGAAGTTGCGGTAGCCCCACCAGTGGCCCAGGCCGTTGATCACGCCGGCGGCCCAGAACGGGATCCAGGCCATTTGCAGCGCCCACAGCGCGATGCCGGGCAGGCCGAACAGCGCGAAGTTGACCGCGAACAGGGCCACCGGCCCCAGGTTCGCGTACGGGGTGTACAGGTGCCGCTCGATCCAGTCGTCCGGCGCGCCCTTGCCATACTGCTCGATGTCGCCGCGCTGGGTGCGCGCTTCGCGGTACAGCTCCACGCCGCGCCAGAACACGCGGGCGATGCCCTTGGTCTGCGGGCTGTGCGGGTCTTCCTCGGTCTCCACCTTGGCGTGGTGCTTGCGATGGATCGCCACCCACTCCTTGGTGATCATCGAGGTGGTGAACCAGGTCCAGAAGCGGAAGAAGTGCGACAGCAGCGGATGGAAGTCCACGCCGCGATGCGCCTGACTGCGGTGCAGATACAGCGTCACCGCGAAGATGGTGAGCTGGGTGAACAGCAGCAGCACCGCCAGCATGCCCCACCAGCCGACGCCGAGCAGGCCGTTGCCGAGGAAGTCGAGGATCGCGTCGAACATTGCCAGAAGCTCCAGAGCGTAAGACGGCGTGAGGGGATGACGACATGATGGGGGTTGCGGGCGCAAACTTCACCCGGCGCTCGCGTATGGTATTCAGCCGCCAAGCGCTTCCGATCACAGAACGGTTTCGGTTCCATGTCAGCCGCCTCTTCCCAAGCAACCCCCGTGCCAGCGGCCGCGCCGTTGATCGAACTCGATCGCGCCAGCGTCGTCCGCGGCCAGGTCCGGGTACTGCATTCGCTGAGCCTTCGCATCGCGCTCGGCCAGCACACCGCGATCCTCGGCCCGAACGGCTGCGGCAAATCCTCGTTCATCAAGCTCATCACCCGCGAGCTGTATCCGCTGGCGCGCGCCGGCGAGGAGCCGGCGGTGCGGGTGCTCGGCCAGAGCCGCTGGCAGGTGGACCGGCTGCGCAGCCAGTTGGGCATCGTCACCGGCGACCTCAGCGTCAATCTCGCCGACATGCCCGGGCTGGACGTGGAAAGCGCGGTGCTGTCCGGATTCTTCGCCAGCTACGTGGTGCCGCCGCACCGCGAGGTGACCGACGCGATGCGCGACCGCGCGCGCGAGGCGCTGCAGGCCGCGCACGCGCTGCCATTGCTGCGGCGTCCTTATGCCGAGCTGTCGGCCGGCGAGACCCGGCGCGTGCTGATCGCGCGCGCTCTGGTCAATCGGCCACAGGCACTGCTGCTGGACGAACCCAGCACCGGCCTGGACCTGGTCGCCCGCGAGCACCTGCTGGTGACGATGCGCGACCTCGCCCGCCAGGGCATCACCCTGGTGCTGGTCACCCACCACATCGAAGAGATCGTGCCGGAAATCGCACGGGTGATCCTGTTGCGCGAGGGCCAGGTGTACGCCGACGGCGCGCGCGAGGAACTGCTGGCCGATGCGCCGTTGTCGGCGGTGTTCGGCGGACCGGTACGGGTGCAGCGCGACGGCGACAGCTACAGCGCGCGGGTGGTTGCGGAGAGCTGATCCGCGGTTGCCGAATTCGGCCGTTTGAGGCCGTCGGGGTTGCGGGTAATGCGGGAATGTCCGTAGGTGCGGCTTCCGCCGCGACCGGGCGTTCTCGGTAAAGCCGCTCGTACGGGACGCGTCAACCGTACGCGGCGCCCGCCGCCCGCGCCGGTGCATCGGCCTCGAACGCAGCACGTGCGCTGCGGATCTGCGCGTGATGGTCCGCAGCCCAGCGCACCAGCGGCGCCAGCACCACGCTCAACGATTGCCCCAGTGGGGTGAGCCGGTACTCCACCCCGGGCGGCACGGTCGGCAGCACCTCGCGGGCGACCAGCCCTTCGCGCTGCAGGTCACGCAGGGTCTGGGTCAGCATGCGCTGGGAGATGTCCGGCACCGCGCGGCGCAGTTCGCCGAAGCGGTGCGGGCGCTCGGCCAGCAGCATCACGAACAGGGTGCTCCACTTGTCGCCGATCTGCGCCAAGACGTCGCGCACCGGGCACTGGTCGATGGCCATGCCGGCACGCTGGTAGTCCTGCAACTGCTGGCTCAACAGCGCGTCGCAGGCAGCGACCGGCGGTACGACGGTGTCCATGGTGGTTACCTCGGGGTAATCAGGGGCGGAAAAAGTGCCGTCTTTACAGCCCGGCATAGGTCTCTAGGATAGACCAGGTTCCTTTTCCAGACCATGGCGTCCTGCGACGCCGCCCTTCCTCAGGAGACCTGTCATGTCCGCATCTTCCGATTCCCTGCTCGTCACCGGCGCCGGCGGCCAGTTCGGCCAGCGCGTGCTCGCGCATCTGCTCGATACCCTCAAGGTGGCGCCGTCGCGGGTGGTGGCGATGACCCGCCAGCCCGAGCGCCTGGCCGCCTGGGCCGCGCGCGGCTTGGACGTGCGCCATGGCGACTTCGACGACGCCACCTCGCTCGACACCGCGTTCCGTGGCGCCGGCCGCGTGCTGCTGATCAGCACCGACGCACTGGACCGCCCCGGCCACCGCCTGCAGCAGCACCAGGCCGCGATCGCCGCCGCCGAACGCGCCGGCGTCGGCCACCTGGTCTACACCTCCTGCCCGGAACCGCACGACTCGCCGCTGCTGCTGGCCACGGATCACGCCGGCACCGAGGACAGCCTGGCCGCCAGCGCCCTGCCCGCCTGGACCGTGCTGCGCAACCACTGGTACTTCGAAAACCTGTTCATGAGCCTGCCGTCGGTGCTGGCCTCGGGCCACTGGTACAGCGCGGCCGGCGACGGCGGCATCGCCCATATCGCGCGCGACGACCTGGCCCGCGCCGCCGCGGTCGCCCTGGCCGGCGGCGACGGCAAGCGCACGCTCACCCTCAGCGGCGCGCGCGCCTACACCACCGCCGAGATCGCCGCGCTGGTCGCGCAGGTGCTGGACGTGCAGATCCAGGTCGTGCCGGTACCGGTCGAAGGCCTGGTGCAGGGCATGGTCGGCGCAGGCCTGCCCGAGCCGGTCGCGCGCATCTATGCCTCGTTCGACACCAACACCGCCGCCGGCCGCGTCGCCACCGTCACCGGCGACTACCAGGCGCTGACCGGGCAGGCGCCGCTGCCGTTCGAACAGTGGCTGCAGGACAACCGCGCGCAGTTGGCGGCGCTGAAGCCGTAAGCGCACTCGGCGGCGCGACGCGCTATTTGCCGATGCAGAAACTGGAGAAGATCCGCCCGAGCAGGTCGTCGGCACTGAGCGTGCCGACGATCTCGCCGAGCGCGGCATGGGCCAGGCGCAGCTCTTCGGCGGCCAGTTCCAGGCGTTCGTACTGCAGTTCGACCGCCGCCGCGTCGGCATGCGTCGCGGCGCGCTGCAGCGCGTCGACGTGGCGGGCGCGCGCGGAAAACTCGCCGTCGCTGCCCTCGCCAGCCGCGGCGCCGGCGATCGCGCGCAACTGCGCGTGCAACTGCTCCAGGCCGCTGCCGGTGGCGGCGGACACATAGACGCGCTCGGCGCTGGCCGCGGGCACGGCAGCGAGCAGGTCGCTCTTGTTGTGGATCCACAGGCGCTGCGGCACATCGGCGATGGCATCGGCGATCGCGGCATGGCCGGCCTCGGCCTCGCGCGCATCGAGCACGATCAGCGCCAGGTCGGCGCGCTGCAGTTCCTGGCGCGCGCGGCGCATGCCCTCGCGCTCGATCGCATCGCCGCCCTCGCGCAGGCCAGCGGTGTCGACCAGGGTCAGTTCCACGCCGTCCAGGCGCACGGTCTCGTGCAAGGTGTCGCGCGTGGTGCCGGCGATGTCGGTGACGATGGCGCGGTCGCTGCCGGCCAGTGCGTTGAGCAGGGAGCTCTTGCCGGCGTTGGGCGGGCCGACCAGCACCGCGTGCAGGCCATCGCGCAGGCGCCGGCCGCGTTCGGCGTCGGCACGCAACTGCGCCAGGTCGGTGCGCGCCTGCGCCAGGCCCGCGCGCACCTGCGCACCGCCCAGCGTATCCAATGCCTCGTCGGCGAAATCGATCGCCGCTTCGACGTGGATACGCAGGCGGATCAACTGTTCGGCCAGGTCGTCGACGCGCCGCGAGAACACGCCGTCCAGCGAGCGCCGTGCCGCGCGTGCCGCACGCAGGTCGCCGGCGGCGATCAGGTCGGCGATCGCTTCGGCCTGGGCCAGGTCGAGCTTGCGGTTGAGGAAGGCACGCTCGCTGAATTCGCCCGGACGCGCCGGACGCGCGCCGAGTTCGCAGCAGCGTGCCACCAGGTGCCGCAGCAGCACCGGGCTGCCATGCGCCTGCAGTTCCAGGACGTCCTCGCCGGTGAAGCTGCGCGGTGCCGGAAACCACAACGCGATGCCGTCGTCCACGATCTCGCCATGCGCATCGCGAAAACGCGCGTAGCGGGCGCTGCGCGGCACCAGTGCGCCCAGGCCCAGTCCATCGGCGATGGCGGCCGCCGCCGGACCCGACACGCGCACCACGCCGACACCACCCGCGCCCGGGGCGGTGGCGATGGCGGCGATGGTGTCGGTGGCGGAAGACGGCATGGCGAAGGCAGCAGGTCAGTGATGCGGTGGACTACAGCGTCTGCAACTGGCCGCGCACGTAGGCGGCCGACGCCCCGTTGGGTTGCAGCTCCAGGTAGGTCTGGAAGGCGCGCTTGGCCTTGGCGGCATCGCCCAGCTGGCGGTAGGCGTCGCCCAGATTGACGTAGGCCACCGCGCGCGAGGGATCGATCTTCAGCGTGTTCTCCAGCCAGCGCACGGCCTGCGCGTATTTGCCCTGGCGATAGTAGATGAAGCCCAGGTTGTTGGCCGCCAGCGCAAAGTCCGGGCGCAGCTTCAGCGCCTCGGTGAACTGCGCCTCGGCTTCGTCGTAGCGCTTCTCCTTGTACAACTGCAGGCCGCGGTCGTTGGCGCGCTGCGCACGCTGGCGGTCGGACACCGGACCGGCCGCGGCCGGCACCGCCAGCGGCCGCTCGCCGCCCTGCAGATCCTTGACCACCACCGCCGGCTTGGCCGCAGCGGCCGGCGCGTCGGCGCTGCCGGCGCCCGCGTTCGGCGCCGCGGTCGACGCTGGCGCGGCCGCATCGACGCGGTCGTTCATCGCGATCGCCGCCGAGGACAGCTGCTGGGTGCTGGCGGTGAGGAATTCCTCGCCCTCCGGCACCTGCAGCACGAACTCGCCGCCCTGCGAACCGGGCAGGCTGCCGAACGCGGGTGTTTGCTGCGAGATGCTCGACACCGCCGGCGCCACGTAGGCGGCCAGCTCGGTGCCGGTGATCAGGCCGTCGCCGTTGAGGTCGGCCTTGCCCGACAGCGCCTGCAGCAGCACCCAGGTGAACACCGAATGGCCGTTGGGGCCGCTGTCGGCGACCTGCTGGTCGGCGCCGCCGGCGGTGAGCATCTGTCGGGCGATGCGGCGCGCATTCTCGCGCAGGTAGGCGCTGGTGCCGCCGCCGCGGGTCAGGCCCAGGCCGCTGTAGCACGCGTCCATCACGAACAGCACATGCTTGGCTTCCAGGCTTTCGGCGATGTCCTGGATCTCGGTCATCGGGATCGCGTCGGTGGCGAACTGCGCCGGGTCCGAATCGGCCGGGATGATGTAGCCCAGGTCGCGACCGGAAGCCAGCTTGCGGGTCGCGCCGTGGCCGGCGAAGAACACGAACACGCGGTCGTTCTTGCCGACGCCGCCATGCGCCAGGCGGTCGTGGAAGGCGGCCAGGATGTTGTTGCGGGTGGCTTCCTGGTTCTTCAGCACGATCACCTGCGACGACGGGAAGCCGAAGCTGCCGGTCAGCGTCTGCGCGATCGCCTGCGCATCGTTGGCCGCGTACTGCAGCTTGGGCCAGTGCGCGTAGTCGTCGATGCCGATGACGATGGCCCACGACTTGTCGTAGCCGCTGGTCACCGCCGGTGCGGCGGCATTGCTGGCCGCGCGCGCCACGCTGAAGTCGCGCCCGTTCCAGGCGGCGAACTGGTAGCCGTCGGCGCTGAGCCGGTCCAGGATCTGCGGCAGCGCCTTGACCGTGCGTTCGTGGATGTCGTGGAACAGCAGGATGCCGCGCTGCTCGCGGCCGACCTGCTCGAGAACGCGCTGCACGATCGACTCCGGCACCGGGTCGGCCCAGTCCAGCGAATCCACGTTCCACATCACCGACTTCAGTCCGGCCTCGCCCAGGATCTGCATGCCCTCGGCGTTGCGCGCGCCGTAGGGAAAGCGGAACAGCGGCGCACGCTTGGCATCGACCGCGCGCAGCATGCGGTCGGTGTCGAGGATCTGGCTGCGCAGCGCGGCGCCGGTTTCCTTGGACAGTTGCGCATGGGTCAGGCTGTGGTTGCCGACGGTGTAGCCCTGCTCCATCAGGCTGCGGCTGACGCTGGCCAGCGGCGACAGGTCGACCTTGCCATCCGGCTCCAGCTTGCCCAGGTTGCGGCCGACTTCGAAGAACGTGGCCGGCACGTCGTAGCGCTTGAGGATGGCCACGATCTCGTCGGTGTATTCGCGATGCGGGCCGTCGTCGAAACTCAGCACCACGGTCTTCGGCGGCAGGTCGCGGCCGAACACCTCGCGGTCGCTGTCCTTCATCGACATCGGGTACGGGGTGATCACGCCGTAGTCGCGCAGGATCGCCTCGCGCGTGTACAGCGTGCCCAGGTGGGCGACGTAGTCCTCCCACTTCTCGCGCTTCTGCACGATCGCGCGGGTGCGATCGAAGCGGCTGAAGATCGCGGTGATCTCGCGGTTGTAGGTGCGTTCGATCTCGTCGAGCGCTTCCAGGTCTTCGCCGATGCGCTGGTGCAGCTTGATCGCCGGCAGCGAGGAATCCTTGCCGATGCGCAGCTGCCAGTCGGCGAGAATCTCGCGGAACGCCAGGCGGTCGGCGTCGTACAGGTCCGGTGCCGATTCGACGTAGTCGAGCAGGCTGCCGACCGCGGCGAAGCGCTGCGCGTCCGGCAGCGCGAGCAGCGCATCGAACTGCTTGGCCAATGCCTCGCGGCGCTCCAGGCCCTCGTGGAACAGTTGCTGGCCGACGCTGCTGGAGGTCTGCCGGTCGGCCGGCGATTGCTTGGCCTCGTCGGCCAGCAACACGATGATCTTGCGCTGCGCCGCCAGCTGCGCCTGCAGGCCCTGCAGCAGCGTCGTCGCCTGGGCCTGCAATGCGGCAGAGCCTGGAATGGCGATCGCCGGCGCCGATGTCGCGGGCTTGGATGGCGTCGCCGCGCTGTCGGCAGGCGTGCGCTGGCACGCGGCCAGGGCCAAGGCGAGCAGGCCGATCACGACAACGGACGACGACAACGGACGACGACGCTTGTGCATGACCACGGACTCGCGAGCAAGGCGCTACGGGAAGAACGCAGACGCCGGCGCCTTCCCCGGCCGCATGCGCAACGCCCGCCGGAGGGCGGGCGTTGTCGGGTTTACTTCTTGGCCTTGGCCGGCGGCTTGCCGCTGCCGCCGCCGCCGCCAGCGGTGGCCGCCTCGCCGTGGCGCTTGAGCATCCACCACTGCTGCAGCAGGCCCAGCGAACCATTGGTGACCCAGTACAACACCAGGCCCGACGGCACGAAGGCCATCATCACGCCGAACACCAGTGGCATGAACTGCATCATCTTGGCCTGCACCGGATCCATGCCCGGGGCCGGGGTCAGCTTCTGCGTGAACCACATCACCGCCACGTTGATCACCGGCAGGATGAAGTACGGATCGCGCGCGGTCAGGTCCTGGATCCAGGCGAACCACGGCGCCTGCCGCAGTTCCACCGACTCCACCAGCACCCAGTACAGCGCGAAGAAGATCGGCATCTGGATCAGCACCGGCAGGCAGCCGCCCATCGGGTTGATCTTCTCCTTCTTGTACAGCTCCATCATCGCGGTTTGGAACTTCTGCTTGTCGTCGCCGTAGCGCTCCTTGAGCTGCTGGATGCGCGGCTGGAACTTGCGCATCTTGGCCGCGCTCTTGTACTGCGCGGCCGACAGCGGGTACAGCACCAGCTTCAGCAGCACCACCAGGCCGACGATCGACCAGCCCCAGTTGCCGAGCAGGCTGTGCAGGTGGCTGAGGATCCAGAACAGACCCTGGCCGAGCAGCGCCATCACGGAGAAACGGCTGTAGTCGACCACACGGTCGAGGCCGCGCACGTTCTCCTTGGCGATCTGGCTGACCAGCTTCGGCCCGACCCACAGTCGCGCTTCGGTGCTGGCGCTGGCGCCCGGCGCCACGGTGAAACCCGGGCCGCGCGCTTCGATCACATGCCGCGGGCCGTCATTGGACAGCACGTACAGGGAATCCTGGTCGGCCTGCGGGATCCAACTGGTGAAGAAGTGGTGCTGCAGCACCGCGATCCAGCCGCCCTCGACGATCTGCCTCAGCGGGCCGTCGTCCAGATAGTCCTTGAACGCGCGGCGCTGGTAGCCGTCAGCCGGGCTGAACCAGGTGGCGCCGTTGAAACTGAAGGAATCCGGGTTGGTCATGCCGCGGCTGACGATGGTCGGCACCCGGCTCAGCTTGCGGAACACATAGCCTTGCCACGGCTTGCTGCCGTGGTTGATGACCTCGTCGTGCACCTGCACGGCGTAATGGCCGCGCTGCAGGGTGTAGACGCGGCGGATGGTCACGCCGTCCGGACCGTTCCACACGAACGGCACCTGCAGGCTGTCCTGGCCCTTGGCCAGCACGTACTCCTGGCCCGGGTGTTCGGGGCGGAAGCCAGCCGGGCCCGGCGACGGCGAGTTGTGCTCGCCGACCCAGCCGCTGGTGGCGGTGTACGGATGCGCCGCGTCCTCGGTCAGCAGTTGCACCGGCGGGCTGCCGGGCTGCTTGGTCTGCGGGAACAGCAACAGGTCAGCGTCGAACACGCTGCGGCCGTCCAGGGTCAGGCGCAGCACGTCGGTGGTGACGGTGACCCGCGGCGCGGCGCTAGCCGCAGCCGTTTCGGGCGTGGTGCTGGCCGGCGCGGTGCCGGGCACCGTGGCCTGCGGAACGGCCGGCGCATGCGTGGCGCCGGCATCGGCGTCCTGCGCCGGCGGCACCGTGGTCGCCGCCGCGACCGTCGCCGCGGTGGCGTTCGGCGCGTGTTCCTTGTTCCACTCCATCCACAACAGCGCCGCGACCATCAGCCAGGCGAAAATCAGGAAAAGGCGGGTCTGGTTCATCGGACAGGCAAGCTCGGCTCAGCCAGAAGCAGGTTCTGACGTGGATGTGGGGGAAGAAGGACGATCAGGCGGCGGCATTGTGCCGTCCGCGGCCGGGGCCGGCAATGCGCCGGCGCGACGCAGCAGGCGCAGATAGGCCTGGCGCAGTTGCTCGCCGCTGGCCTGGGCGGCGGCGCTGCGCGCCACCACCACGTAATCGCCGGGCGCCAGCCACGGCAACAACTGCCGCGTGGCCTCGCGCAGCACGCGCTTGATGCGATTGCGCACGACCGCACGCTTGTCGACCTTGCGCGACACCGCCAAACCCAGCCGCGCCGGGTGCGGCGCACTGCGCCAGTGCAGGCTCATCAGCGGCTCGGAACAGCGGCGCGCGGCATCGAACACGACGCGGTATTCCGCAGACGTGCGAACCCGCGCAGAGCGAGGAAATCGCCTACGCGGGTCGGGATGATTCACGGTCCGGATTGCAGGCGCCGCCTGGGGCGGCGAAGCAATCAAGCGCTCAGGCGCTTGCGGCCCTTGGCGCGGCGACGGGCCAGGATCTTGCGGCCGTCGGCGGTGGCCATACGGGCACGGAAGCCGTGGTCGCGCTTGCGCTTGAGGTTGCTGGGCTGGAAGGTGCGCTTGGTGGCCATCGGGGCGCTCTGATCTGAATGGGGCGGAAAGAACCGGAAATTCTATAGGACCTCTTACGCCGCGGTCAACTCCCTGTGACGACGGGAACGGAGGACGGCCGTGACCGGCCTGTGGATGGATCTGTGAATAGCCATGGGAAAACCATTCCCGACCCTGCGCGCCGGTGGTAGTCTGATCCATCCGCTTTCCTCTCCCACCGGCCGAATGCGCCGCGCCCGAGCGCGCCCTTCATGCCCGGTCTATCGACGAATTTAGATCTGATGGATGCTTGGCCCCGTTGCCTGGAACGTCTGGAAGCCGAATTTCCAGCCGAGGACGTTCACACTTGGTTGAAACCGCTGCAAGCCGAACAGCGCCATGACAACAGCATGGTGCTGTACGCCCCGAACGCCTTCATCGTCGAGCAAGTGCGCGAGCGCTACCTGCCGCGCATCCGCGAACTGCTGACCTACTTCGCCGGCAGCGGCGAGGTGCTGCTGCAGGTCGGCTCGCGCCCGCGTGCGCCGGAACCGGCCGCCGCCCCGCCCAGCGAGACCGCGGCCGCACGCACGCCGGCGCCGCCGTTGCTGGAGCCGTTCGCCGGCAATCTCGATTCGCACTACACCTTCGCCAACTTCGTCGAAGGCCGCAGCAACCAGCTCGGCCTGGCCGCGGCGGTGCAGGCCGCGCAGAAGCCCGGCGACCGCGCGCACAACCCGCTGCTGCTGTACGGCGGCACCGGCCTGGGCAAGACCCACCTGATGTTCGCCGCCGGCAACGCCATGCGCGAGCAGAACCCGAACGCGCGGGTGATGTACCTGCGCTCGGAGCAGTTCTTCAGCGCGATGATCCGCGCGCTGCAGGACAAGACCATGGACCAGTTCAAGCGCCAGTTCCAGCAGGTGGACGCGCTGCTGATCGACGATATCCAGTTCTTCGCCGGCAAGGACCGCACCCAGGAAGAGTTCTTCCACACCTTCAACGCGCTGTTCGACGGCCGCCAGCAGATCATCCTGACCTGCGACCGCTACCCGCGCGAGGTCGAAGGGCTGGAGCCGCGACTGAAGTCGCGCCTGGCCTGGGGCCTGTCGGTGGCGATCGATCCGCCCGATTTCGAGACCCGCGCGGCGATCGTGCTGGCCAAGGCGCGCGAGCGCGGCGCGGAGATCCCCGACGACGTGGCGTTCCTGATCGCCAAGAAGATGCGCTCGAACGTGCGCGACCTGGAAGGCGCGCTCAACACGCTGGCGGCGCGCGCCAACTTCACCGGCCGCGCGATCACCACCGAGTTCGCCCAGGAAACCCTGCGCGACCTGCTCCGCGCGCAGCAGCAGGCGATCGGCATCCCCAACATCCAGAAGACCGTGGCCGACTACTACGGCCTGCAGATCAAGGATCTGCTGTCCAAGCGGCGCACGCGCTCGCTGGCACGGCCGCGGCAGGTGGCGATGGCGCTGACCAAGGAACTGACCGAACACAGCCTGCCGGAGATCGGCGATGCGTTCGCCGGGCGCGACCACACCACCGTGTTGCACGCCTGCCGGCAGATCAAGCACCTGATGGAAACCGACGGCAAGCTCCGCGAAGACTGGGACAAGCTGATCCGCAAGCTCAGCGAGTGAGCCCGGAGAGGACAGGGGCGACACGCCGATCCACACGCACAGCGTGTGCGTTCGGCGGTCACCTGGCACCACGTGATAAATCGGTGCATGACTTCGCGACAAATCCGGGAGAAACTGTGGATAAAGCGCGACGCGGCGGCGACGGCAAAACTATCCACAGGTTTCCCCACCAGTTCCGGGACAGTAGTACACGGGATTGAGGGCGCTAAAAATCTTTTGTTTTCAGTGGTTTGAGCTACATTTGCACCGAATTTCGCTCTACCATCACCACCAAGCTTTTGATTTATTCCACATCTTTTAAAGCATAGGGGCACGGAACCACATGCGTTTCACACTGCAGCGCGAAGCCTTCCTCAAGCCATTGGCGCAAGTCGTCAATGTGGTCGAACGCCGCCAGACCTTGCCGGTTCTGGCCAACTTCCTGGTGCAGGTGCAGGGTGGCCAGCTGTCGCTGACCGGTACCGATCTGGAAGTGGAAATGGTCTCGCGCATTGCGGTCGACGATGCCCAGGACGGCGAAACCACGATCCCGGCGCGCAAGCTGTTCGAGATCGTGCGTGCCCTGCCCGACGGCAGCAAGGTCACCGTCTCGCAGTCCGGGGACAAGATCACCGTACAGGCCGGGCGTAGCCGCTTCACCCTGGCCACGCTGCCCGCCAACGACTTCCCGTCGGTAGACGAAGTGGAAGCCACCGAGCGCGTGGTGGTGCCGGAAGCCGCGCTGAAGGAACTGATCGAGCGCACCGCGTTCGCGATGGCGCAGCAGGACGTGCGCTACTACCTCAACGGCCTGCTGTTCGACCTGCGCGACCAGACCCTGCGCTGCGTGGCCACCGACGGCCACCGCCTGGCGCTGTGCGAGACCGAGCTGGAGAACGCCGGCGGCGCCAAGCGTCAGATCATCGTGCCGCGCAAGGGCGTGACCGAGCTGCAGCGCCTGCTGGAAGGCGGCGAGCGCGAGGTCGAGCTGGAAGTCGGCCGCGCGCACGTGCGGGTCAAGCGCGACGATGTCACCTTCACGTCCAAGCTGATCGACGGCCGCTTCCCCGATTACGAAGCGGTGATCCCGATCGGTGCCGACCGCGAGGTCAAGCTGGATCGCGAGATCCTGCGCGCAGCGCTGCAGCGTGCGGCGATCCTGTCCAACGAGAAGTACCGCGGCGTGCGCGTGGAAGTCTCGCCGGGCCAGCTGAAGATCAGCGCGCATAACCCGGAACAGGAAGAAGCACAGGAAGAAGTGGAAGCGGACACCAAGGTCAGCGACCTGGCGATCGGCTTCAACGTGAACTACTTGCTCGACGCGCTGTCCGCGCTGCGCGAGGAGTTCGTGGTGATCCAGCTGCGCGACGCCAACTCGTCGGCGCTGGTCCGGGAAGCCAGCAGCGCCCGCTCGCGTCACGTGGTGATGCCGTTGCGTCTCTGACGGTTCCCGTTCGTGTTCCACGTGGAACACATGCGAAAGCGACCCGGCCTTCGTGCCGGGTTTTCTTTTTGTGGCACCCAAGATCAATGCTGCCGCGGTAAGCAGGATCCTTTGCCAGTGGCGGGGCTGACGCAGGCGGTGCAGTGACATTACCCGCCCAACGCGCACGGGCCACTGGCGTGTCTCCAACAGACGCGCTACGTCATACCGGCGGGAGCACCCATTCTCAAACTGCGAGGGAGGCTGTGTAGCGACGCGGCGTGTCTGCGTTCGCCTGGCAGGCCCATGGACCCCACGCCTCCCCACTTCCCGGGGGAGTCCATCCGCCCTAATCGCGCGGATACCGCTGCACAGGACGCTGCCAACTGGTCACGAACGCGTCGTCCTAACAACGCCCATCAGTCGTTTTGGGTATGCTGCCGCCCTACCCCAAGCCCCGATCTGCGTGCGCCCGGTGCGAGCGCCTTCGCCTCTATCCCCGCATGCACGTCTCCCGCCTCGACTTCCACCACCTGCGCCGGTTCGCGGCGCTCGAGCTGGCGCCCGCGCCTGGACTGAACCTGATCACCGGCGACAACGGCGCCGGCAAGACCACGGTGCTCGAGGCGATGCACCTGATGGCGTATGGCCGCAGCTTCCGTGGTCGCGTGCGCGATGGGCTGGTCAGCCAGGGCCAGGACGCACTGGACGTCTTCGTCGAATGGCAGGAGCAGTCGGCTGAGGTTGGCGCTACACGCCGGCGCCGCGCCGGACTGCGCCACAGCGGTCAGGAATGGCGTGGCCGCCTCGACGGCGAGGACGTCGCCCATCTCGGCACCTTGTGTGCGGCGCTGGCGGTGGTGACCTTCGAGCCGGGCAGCCACCTGCTGGTCAGCGGCGGCGGCGAGCCCCGCCGCCGCTTCGTCGACTGGGGTTTGTTCCACGTGGAACCTGACTTCCTGTCCCTGTGGCGGCGCTACGCCCGCGCGCTCAAGCAGCGCAATGCGTTGCTCAAGAGCGGCGGCAGCGGCGCGGCGCTGGATGCCTGGGATCACGAGCTCGCCGAGTCTGGCGAGCCGTTGACCTCGCGCCGCCAGGATTACTTGGACCGCCTGCTCCAGCGCCTGCTCGCCCTCGCCCCGGATCTGGCGCCAGCGCTGGATATCTCACATCTGCAGTTCGCGCCCGGCTGGCGCCGCCAGGAGGTGTCGCTGGCCGACGCGCTATTGCTCAACCGCGAACGCGACCGTCAGCTCGGCTATACCTCTGCCGGTCCGCACCGGGCCGACTGGAGCCTCAGCTTTGCCGAGATTCCCGGCCGTGATGCGCTCTCCCGCGGCCAGGCCAAGCTCACCGCCCTGGCCTGCCTGCTGGCGCAGGCCGAGGACTACGCCGAGCAGCGCGGCGAATGGCCGGTGATCGCCCTGGACGATCTGGGCTCGGAACTGGACCGCCACCACCAGGCTCGGGTGCTGGAGCGCCTGCGTGGCGGGCCGGCGCAGGTCTTCGTCACTGCCACCGAGACCCCGCAGGCGCTGGCCGACGTCAGCCTGCCGATCGCCCGGTTCCACGTGGAACATGGCCAGATCCTGGCCGTTTCCTAGGCCGCCGCGGGTCCGGCGGCCCGGGCTGCTATAATTTCCGCCAATCCCCTATCCAGCGGCGCGAACCGGCCCCGGCCTGTCTTCGCCGCCTCGTGGAGCCTACGGCACCCGCATGACCGACGAACAGAACACCCCGCCCAGCAACGGCAACTACGACGCCAACAGCATCACCGCCCTGGAAGGCCTGGAGGCGGTCCGCAAGCGGCCCGGCATGTACATCGGCGACGTCCATGACGGCACCGGTCTGCATCACATGGTGTTCGAGGTCGTCGACAACTCCATCGACGAAGCCCTGGCCGGGCATGCCGACCACGTCGCGGTGACGATCCACGCCGATGGTTCGGTCTCGGTGTCGGACAACGGCCGCGGCATCCCGGTCGGCAAGCACGCGCAGATGAGCGCCAAGCTCGGCCGTGAGGTCTCCGCCGCCGAAGTGGTGATGACCGTCCTGCACGCCGGCGGCAAGTTCGACGACAACAGCTACAAGGTGTCCGGCGGCCTGCACGGCGTGGGCGTCAGCGTGGTCAACGCGCTGTCGGAGAAGCTGCTGCTGGACGTGTTCCAGGGCGGCTCGCACTACCAGCAGGAATTCAGCAACGGCGCGGCCGTCGCGCCGCTGGTGAAGCTCGGCGAGACCACCCAGCGCGGTACCACCGTGCGCTTCTGGCCGTCGGTGGTGGCCTTCCACAACAACGTGGAGTTCCACTACGACATCCTGGCCCGGCGCCTGCGCGAGCTGTCCTTCCTCAATTCCGGGGTCAAGATCGTGCTCGCCGACGAGCGGGGCGAGGGGCGTCGCGACGACTTCCACTACGAGGGCGGCATCCGCAGCTTCGTCGAGCACCTGGCGCAGCTGAAGACCCCGCTGCACCCGAATGTGATCTCGGTCACTGGCGAGCACAACGGCATCACCGTGGACGTGGCGCTGCAGTGGACCGACTCCTACCAGGAGACGATGTACTGCTTCACCAACAACATCCCGCAGAAGGACGGCGGCACCCACCTGGCCGGCTTCCGCGGCGCGTTGACCCGCGTGCTCAATACCTACATCGAGCAGAACGGCATCGCCAAGCAGGCCAAGATCAATCTGACCGGCGACGACATGCGCGAAGGCATGATCGCGGTGCTGTCGGTGAAGGTGCCGGACCCCAGCTTCTCCAGCCAGACCAAGGAGAAGCTGGTCAGCTCCGACGTGCGCCCGGCGGTGGAGAACGCCTTCGGCGCGCGCCTGGAGGAGTTCCTGCAGGAGAACCCCAACGAGGCCAAGGCCATCGCCGGCAAGATCGTCGATGCCGCCCGCGCCCGCGAGGCCGCGCGCAAGGCAAGAGACCTGACCCGTCGCAAGGGTGCGCTGGACATCGCCGGCCTGCCCGGCAAGCTGGCCGATTGCCAGGAAAAGGATCCGGCGCTGTCGGAGCTGTTCATCGTCGAGGGCGACTCGGCAGGTGGCTCGGCCAAGCAGGGCCGCAACCGCAAGAACCAGGCGGTGCTGCCGTTGCGCGGCAAGATCCTCAACGTCGAGCGCGCGCGCTTCGACCGCATGCTGTCCTCCGACCAGGTCGGCACGCTGATCACCGCGCTGGGCACCGGCATCGGCCGCGACGAGTACAACCCGGACAAGCTGCGCTACCACCGCATCATCATCATGACCGACGCCGACGTCGACGGCGCGCACATCCGCACCCTGCTGCTGACCTTCTTCTACCGGCAGATGCCGGAGCTGATCGAGCGCGGCTACGTCTACATCGGCCTGCCGCCGCTGTACCGGCTCAAGCAGGGCAAGCAGGAGCTGTACCTGAAGGACGACAACGCGCTCAACGCCTACCTGGCCAGCAGCGCGGTCGAAGGCGCGGCGCTGGTTCCGGCCAGCAACGAGCCACCGATCACCGGTGCGGCGCTGGAGAAGCTGCTGCTGCTGTTCGCCAGCGCCAACGAGGCGGTGGCGCGCAATGCGCACCGCTACGACCCGGCGCTGCTGAGCGCGCTGATCGACCTGCCGCCGCTGGACGTGGCCCAGCTCGAGAGCGAGGGCGAGACGCATCCGAGCCTGGACGCGCTGCAGGCGGTGCTCAACCGCGGCAGCCTGGGCTCGGCGCGCTACAGCCTGCGTTTCCAGGCGTCCAACGCGCAGCGCCCGGCCACCCTGCTGGTGGAGCGCCGGCACATGGGCGAGGAGACCACCTATGTGGTGCCGATGGCGGTGTTCGAGAGCGGCGAGCTGCGGCCGCTGCGCGAGATCGCGCGGGAGTTGCATGGGCTGGTGCGCGAGGGCGCGCAGATCGTGCGCGGCAACAAGACCCAGGCCATCACCAGCTTCGCCCAGGCCTACGCCTGGCTGTTCGAGGAGGCCAAGAAGGGCCGCCAGATCCAGCGCTTCAAGGGCCTGGGCGAAATGAACGCCGAGCAGCTGTGGGAGACCACGGTGAACCCGGATACGCGCCGCCTGCTGCAGGTGCGCATCGAGGACGCGGTCGCCGCCGACCAGATCTTCAGCACGCTGATGGGCGACGTGGTCGAACCGCGCCGCGACTTCATCGAAGAGAACGCGCTGAAGGTCGCCAACCTCGACATCTGACGCGGCGTCCGTCCCCGGCATTGCGCCGGGGCGGCCATCCCGCCGTGCCTTCCGCCCGCTTCCGCACAGGATCGCGATGACCGCCCCGCCGTTGCCCGCCGCCCCGCTGCCGTCGCCATCCATGCCGCCGACCCGGCCGCGCCGGCCGATCCTCGGTTTCTTCCTCGACGTGCTGCTGGCGGCGGTGGTGTTGCTGGCGGTGAGCGTGCTGTGCGGCCTGGTCTGGGGCGTGGTCCGCGGCGTCCACTTGGCGATGGAGCTGAAGGCGCAGGGGGTCCCCAGCGGGCGCCTGGCCGCGCTGGCCACCCAGCAGGTCGGCCAGCCGGGCGCGCTGGCGCAACTGCTGATCGCCCTGGTCAGCACGCTCTCCGCGGCGCTGCTGCTGTACTTCCTGCGGCGTCCGGCCAGCGCCGCCGAGCGCCGTGCCTCCTGGCAGGCGGCGCGCACGCCGTCGACCTGGGGCTGGGTGCTGCTGGTCGCGGTCGGCGTGTTCGTCGGCAGCGCGACGATCTCCGCGCTGGCGGCGCAGATCGGCATCAAGCCGGTGCCGACCAACCTGCCGCTGATGCAGGACGCGATGGCGCAGATGCCGCTGTTCCTGTGCGTGTTCGCGATCGTGATCGCGCCGGCCTACGAGGAACTGCTGTTCCGCCGCGTGCTGTTCGGGCGGTTGTGGGACGCAGGCCGGCCGCGGTTGGGCATGCTGCTCAGCGGCGCCGCCTTCGCCCTGGTGCACGAAGTACCGGGGACCACCGGCAACAGCCTGGCCGCCACCGCGCAACTGTGGCTGGTCTACGGCGGCATGGGCGCGGCGTTCGCCTGGCTGTACAAGCGTACCGGCACCTTGTGGGCGTCGATCGCCGCGCATGGCCTCAACAACGCCATCGCGGTCGCCGGACTCTACTGGTTTGGCGCAACCTGAAGGTTTGTTTGACGAAATGTTAAGACGCGGCCCCCCACACTGCGACGCGTGTTAAGAGGGGGGACCGTATGAAGCAAGTGGTACTTGGCGCATCGCTGGCGATGCTGCTGGCAGCGTGTGCGACGACGACATCGCCAACCGGGCGCACCCAGGTCGTGGGCGGCATCTCGCAACAACAACTCGACCAGATGGGCGCGCAGGCGTTCGCCGAAGCCAAGGCCAAGGAACAGCTGGACACCGATCCCAAGCGCAACGCCTACGTGCGCTGCGTGGTCAACACCCTGGTCGCGCAGCTGCCCGAGCAATGGCGCGGCACCGGCTGGGAAACCGCGCTGTTCAACGACAAGGAACCCAATGCGTTCGCCCTGCCCGGCGGCAAGGTCGGGGTCAACAGCGGCATCTTCAGCGTGGCCAAGAACCAGGACCAGCTCGCCGCCGTGCTCGGCCACGAGATCGGCCACGTCATCTCGCGTCATCACGAAGAACGCATCACCCGCCAGCTCGGTGCGCAGGCAGGGTTGAGCGTGATTGGCGCGTTGGCCGGTGCCCGCTACGGCCAGGGCGCGGCCGACACCGTCGGCCAGGTCGGCGGCATGACCGCACAGACCCTGTTCCTGCTGCCCGGTTCGCGCCAGCAGGAAACCGAAGCGGATGTCGTAGGCCAGCGCCTCATGGCGCAGGCCGGATTCGATCCCGCGCAGGCGGTGGATCTGTGGAAGAACATGATGGCCGCCGGCGGCGCACGTCCGCCGCAATGGCTGTCCACCCACCCCGATCCCAGTGCCCGCATCGGCGAGCTGCAGCGCGACGTCGCCGCGCTGGAACCGGTGTATGCGCAGGCGCGCAGCGCCGGCAGGACGCCCAAGTGCGGCTGAGTCGTCCGTCGTCCCTGTGCCCGTCGCCGGCACTGTCACAGAAAACGCATCCAAAAACGTTTTCACGGCGTACAGGTTTCTGATAGGTTTGCTGGCTCGGCCGAGGAATGGCCGCTCCGTCTTCCGTGCCGCTCCGGGCGGTTTCCACCGAGGTGACCCATGAAATTCCGCATTCGCAAGCAAGCGTTGTTGTCCCTGGTGATCGCCGCCGCCCTCGGCGGCGCGGTGGTGACCGATGCCGCTGCGCAGAGCGATCGCACCGACCACCGCTCCTCGCGCAATGCGAAGAGCGAGAAAGCGGCGGTGCTGTTCCCCAATGCCGAGCGCAAGGAGCCGACCGGCAAGCCGTCGTCCAAGCTCGGCAGCAAGCTGCAGAAGCTGATCGACACCTACAACAAGGGCGAGGACTACGCGGCGGTGCGCGCCCAGGCCGACGAGATCCTGGCCAACAGCGGCGCCAACGAGTACGACAAGTCGCTGGCCGCGCAGCTGGCCGCGCAGGCCGCCTACAACCTCGACGACAGCAAGGCCGCGCAGGCGTATCTGAAGCAGGCGATCCAGTTCAACGGCCTGGACAACAACGGCCACTACCAGTCGATGCTGATGCTGGCGCAGCTGCAGCTGCAGGACGAGCAGACCGCCGAAGGCCTGGCCACCCTCGACAAGTTCCTCGCCGAAACCAAGTCGACCCGCCCGGAAGACCTGATCCTCAAGGGCCAGGCGCTGTACCAGGCGCAGCGCTACCAGGAAGCGATCCCGGCGCTGAAGCAGGCGATCGCCGCGTCGCCGGAGCCGAAGGACAGCTGGAATCAGCTGCTGATGGCGTCCTACGCCGAAGCCGGCCAGACCGGTGAAGCGGTCAAGGCCGCCGAGGCGCTGGCCGCCAAGTCGCCCAACGACAAGAAGGCCCAGCTCAATCTGGCCAGCATGTACATGCAGGCCGACCAGATGGACAAGGCCGCGGCGGTGATGGACAAGCTGCGTGCCGCCGGTCAGCTGACCGACGAGAAGGAATACAAGCAGCTGTATTCGATCTACGCCAACACCGATGGTCACGAGAAGGACGTCATCGCAGTCATCAACGAAGGCATGCAGAAGGGCATTCTGAAGCCGGACTACCAGACCTACCTGGCGTTGGCGCAGTCGTACTACTACACCGACCAGCTGCCGCAGGCGATCGAGAACTGGCAGAAGGCGGCGCCGCTGTCCAAGGACGGCGAAACCTATCTCAACCTGGCCAAGGTGCTGCATTCGGAAGGCCGCGTTGCCGAGGCCAAGCAGGCCGCGCAGCAGGCACTGGCCAAGGGCGTCAAAAAGCCGGAAGACGCCAAGAAGATCATCAACCTGAAGTAGCACGCAAAAAAAGCCCCCGAAGACCAGTGCTGAAAGTAGTGCAGGTAACAGGGATTGGTATAAGCTTGGAGGTTCCTGCGGTGTCATTGCCGCGTGAACTTGGGTTCCGCTCCACCGCGGAATCCGCCCCCCTTTAATTGAGTCATTGGCGCATGACGGAACAACTGGTCATCCATCGGCAGTACGACAAAGATGACGCCTCCGGCCTCAGCTGGCCGCGCATCATCGGTATTGCCTTCGTAATCGCGCTGCATCTTGCGGCGCTGATGTTGCTGCTGATTCCGGCCGTTGCGCCCAAGGCGGTGGCGGAGAAGGAACGCAACATCATGGTCACCCTGGTGGACGCACCGCCGCCGCCTTGGGCGCAACGGCCGGAATCAGCA